>JAFIEN010000042.1 GCA_020832515.1 Rubellimicrobium sp.
GTCGAGGGGGGCGAGACCGAACCCGTGGTCAAGGGCCAGACAGCGTCGGCATCCTACAAGCCGGCGATCTGCGACAACGGCATCCGGGTCATGGTGCCGCCGCATATCGGCGCGGGCACGCGGATCGTGGTGAATACCGAGGACAATTCCTACGTCGAGCGCGCCAAGGACTGAGGCCGCCTGCGGCAGTTCGGGGCGGACGGTCCCGGAGGTCTCGCTCCGGGCCGGCGGGGAAGATGGATACCGGGGCGCGGTCTCCTGCGCCCCGGCAAGGGGTTTGGCGATCAGTCGGGCCGGGTCAGGCCCGCAGCATAGACGCCACCCGCGGCCGCGGCACCCACAAGGGGGGCCAGGATGAAGACCCAAAGCTGCCCGAGCGCGCCGCTTCCGGCAAAGAGCGCGGGGCCGATCGACCGGGCCGGGTTGACCGAGACGCCGGTGACATTGATCCCCACGAGATGGATCGCGGCCAGCGTCAGGCCGATGGCCAGACCGGCAAAGGCGGTGGGCGCCTTCTCATGCGTCGCCCCCAGGATCACGGTGACGAAGATGAATGTCGCCACCACCTCGAAGAGCAGCGCGGCAGCAAGGCTGTATTCGCCGTTATAACCGGGACCAAAGCCGTTCTGCCCCAGCCCGTTCTCGGCCACCGTCCAGCCGGGTTGGCCCTGCGCAATCAGCAGGATAACAAGCGCCGCGACGATGGCGCCCGCGATCTGGGCCACGGCATAGCCGCCGAACTCGGCCATCTCCATTCGCCCGGCGACCACCATCCCCAGCGACACGGCCGGGTTGAGATGCGCCCCCGAGATGGCCCCAAGGCCATAGGCCGCGGCCACGATCGACAGGCCGAAGGCGAACGAGATCCCCATCATGCCGATCTGGGCGCCCATGAACACGGCGGCGCCACAGCCGAAAAAGACAAGGATGAATGTGCCGAGTGCCTCGGCGATCAGTTTCTTGGACATGGAACTTTGCCTTCTCTCTACTCATTGACAGTATGTCCGGTCTCTTGCGGACCGGATTGTCCCGCCTGCATGGCTGCCACTCCTCTGGAGCCATTGCCTTGGCGTGGCGCTGATATACAGTGCTCGGTATGCTGAGAGGAGCCGAAAAATTGCGCGATCTGAAAGTCCCTCAGGAAAGGCATCCCGAAAAGACACACCTGTCCGACAATCCCCAGCCGAAGAAACCATCCTGGATCCGGGTCAAGGCGCCGACATCCGAAGGCTATCGCCGCACCCGCGAGATCCTGAAGGCCAACAGGCTTGTCACGGTCTGCGAGGAAGCGGGTTGCCCCAATGTGGGCGAATGCTGGAGCCAGGGGCACGCGACCATGATGATCATGGGCGAGATCTGCACCCGCGGATGCACCTTCTGCAACGTGGCGACCGGGCGGCCCGACGCGCTTGATCCGTTCGAGCCGGGCCGTGTTGCCGATGCGGTGCGCAAGCTGGGGCTGGCCCATGTCGTGGTGACAAGCGTCGACCGCGATGATCTGGACGATGGCGGGGCCGAGCATTTCGCCCGCACGATCCGCGCGGTGCGGCACGGATCGCCCGGGACAACGATCGAGGTGCTGACGCCCGATTTCCTGAAATGCCCGCCCTCGGCGCTTGTAACGGTGGTGGCGGCGCAACCGGATGTGTTCAACCACAATCTCGAGACCGTGCCCGGGCTTTACCCCGAAGTGCGCCCCGGTGCCCGCTATTTCGCCTCGCTCAGGCTGTTGCAGCGGGTAAAGGACCTTGACCCCTCGATCTTCACCAAGTCGGGGATCATGGTGGGCCTGGGCGAGGATCGGCAGGCCGTGCTGCAGGTCATGGACGATCTGCGGACGGCCGATGTGGATTTCCTGACGATCGGGCAATATCTGCAGCCGACGGCCAAGCATCACCGGGTCGATCGCTTCGTGACACCAGAGGAATTCGCCGCCCTTGAGCGGGCAGCCTATGGCAAGGGCTTCCTGATGGTTTCGGCGACACCGCTGACGCGGTCATCCTATCATGCGGGTGCGGATTTCGCCCGGCTGCAGGCGGCACGACGCGCGCGTCTGGGGTAAGGGGCGCGGCGCCGTGATCCATGTTCCGGTGGAACAGGCCTTTGCGCCAGAACCACTGTCTTGGTCGCACGACGTGCCGGGAACAGGGCACAAGGCCGGTTGCCGTCCGTTCACGGCACGATGGCCGCAGCGGGCACTGTGCCTGGATGAAGCACGGATCGGTGCTCACTCTCGAGGGTCGCGGAGGGCGGTTGACCACGATCGATGACGTCGCCCGGCCGACCACCATCTGCGCCGGCCCGGTTGACCTTTTCCATGATGGGCCGGGCGCCGTCGCGGGTGGGGCTCGTGGCGGGGATCGGGATCGGGGCAAACGAGGGGCAACGGCGAGAAGGTCAGGCCTCAAGGCCATGGTGCCGCGCCTGGCGAAAGCGGGTGCAGCCTCCCTTGGCGGCCGGCCGCGGCGGTCGAAACGGTCGAGCCACGGTTCGATAACCCTGCGCAACGCGCGGATGCCGCCGATGATCGGGCAAGGGAACAGCGACTTCTGCAGGAAACGGCGAAGGACGCCAATCACGTCGAAGATGAACCGCAATCCGCCCGTGTCCACCACACCTCGCCTGACCATCGAGACCGACATCAACCGGCAGATGCTTCGCGTCTGCTTCAACGACATGGATGACCCCACCAATCAGCAGCCGCGCCCTATCCGCAATCGCGGCCTTACCGTCACGGCAGCCAAGTGCCCGGCAGAAGCGGCCCCGCGACCGGGGCGCGCGATGCGCGTGGACGGCCTGTCCATGCATGCCACCCGCTTCAGGCCGTGGGCTTCTTCGACCCATACGACCCGGGCGGTTGCCGAAAGAGACAGCCTCGTCACGTTCAGACCCGGTCCCTCTCCGAGATCGCTTCCTGTGACAGGCAGTCGCGCCAGAGATCCGCCACAGGCTTGGCCAGTCCTGCATCAAAACGCAGAAGCGCCGAATTGGCACCGCCCAGAACGATCAACGTCGCCATGTCTGCCGCCCCGGCTCCATCGCCGGACACCATTGTCGGGGAAGACCCATCCACCGCCGGCCCCGTTTCGGCAGTCAGAAGCAGGATGAACCGCGCCTCCTCCCCGGATCCGCTGCCCTGAAGTGATGCCGCCATCGTCGTCGCGAATGCGGCAAGCGGCGCAAGCGCTGAATCGGCCCCTTCGATCCGCCGGACAACACCCCGTTCAAACACCAGCAGGGCCGCATCCTCAGGGTCCAGCCGGTCGAGAAATCGGGCAAGGACCTCCTCGGGCGGCAAGGGCGGCTCGTGCAGACGTGAGAAAAGCGCGCTGACCGGCAAACCCACCGAGGCGGGCGGTTCGGTCAGCGGCGTCACCCGCCACGTGACAGGCCCCTCTGCCAATCCGTCGAGCCGTGCAAGAATGGGGCCAGCAGCGCAGGAAAGATCGCCTGCCTCATCGCAGGCCCGATGGATGACACCCCTCATGACATCCAGCTGAAGCCTGCCCTGCCCCGCCGTCTCGAGGTGAAGCCTGCGCGGCAGGATGATGCCGGCGATCCGCCGAAGGACCGCCTCGGTCATGCTCTCGCCGGCTTGTGGGGTCAATGGCCGTGCGCCCGTGGGCGCATCGTCCCCTTCGCCCCAGGTCAGCAGAGCAAGCCGGAGCGCCTCTTCTCCGGTCAGTCCGCCGATCACCCCCCGACCCCGTCGCCAAGGGCCGCGAATATGGCGGGCGCGACCTCGGCCATGCCGTCAAGGCACAGGTCCCCGCCGCCATGGGCCGACAGCACCTCCGCCCCGGGGCCCTGCAGGAAGACCTCTGTCTCGGCCCCGGTCACGACAAGCGCGCCGACAACCCGTCGATCGCCACCTTCGGCCTGTGTCAGCGCCTGCGCCACCACACCCCGCAACAGAAGTGCCGCACTCGCCCCCAGTTGGTCGATCTGTTCGCGCGGGCGCTTGCGACCGCCGGCCGCGCACAGCACGATCGCCATGTCCGGATCGACAAGGGCAAGCGTATCGCAGCCCGCCAGACGGCCGCGCGCCTCGGCAATCCGATCCTGAACCGACATCATCAACGCCCCGACCAAAGCGGCCGTCAAACAGACCGCAAGGTTCAGCATCGCGCAAAATGGTGAATGCCCGGTAAGCGCGCAAGACGAAGCCTATCCTTCTCTTTCGCCGATTGCGGCACGAAAGTCGGCCGATTGCGCCGGATCGAGACGGGCCGTGGCCCGTGATCCGGCCGGGCCCGCGCCCGCACCGCCCAACTTGATGCGCCGCGGCACGACTGCCTGCGCCGCTGCCACGGCCGAGGACGCAGGTCCGGCCGCGACCGGTGAACCGGTTGCCAACCGCGCCGGCGCGCCCGCTTCGTCGGATCCGACCACGCCCTGGCCGATCGAACTCAGCACCGAACCGATCGCCGCCATCAACCTGTCCGCGCCACTCTCGGACCAGATCGCAGGATCGCCCCGCCCGGCGATCGCGCGGGTGAGGGCGACGGGAATGGCGGGCGCTGCGAAGGCGCCATCGGTCTCGGCCGCAAGCCTGCGCAGCAGACGCGCGCGGTCCTCGGGTCGCAGGATCTTGTCGATCCGCGTCACCACAAGCAGGCTGCGTCGCCGGATCGCTTCGGGCACCATGTCCCAGACCGCAGCCTCGCTCTGCCGCCAGGCCTGGGTTGCATGCGTGCACCACAGGATTGCGTCCGCTTCGGGCAGGAGGCGCTGCCACACCTCGGGCGGCATGTTGGGGTCCGAGATGCCGGGCATGTCGATCAGGTCCGCACGGTCAAGCAATCCCGAGCCAAGACCGACACGGACATAGGCCGTCCGGGCCAGATCGACATTGGCCAGCCGATCATCCTCGAGCGCGACCTCCCGCCCGTCAAGCCTGACACAGGTCACGCCACTGGCCGTTGCGCTCAGCCAGACAGGTGGCAATTCGGTCGCGGTCACCTGCACGGGCAGACGGTCCGTGCCGGCCAGCAGATTGGCCAGCGTGCTCTTTCCCGCGCTGAATTCCCCCATCAGGGCAAGGCGCGGACGGCGTGGGCCGGACGGTTCGGGCACCGTGGTCTTCATCGCAAGGTTCCCTCGAACAAGGCGGCAAGTCTTTCTGCCGCGGCGCGCCGTTCCGCCGCCGCAGCAAGGCCAGTGGCCCGGTCCAGCGCCGCGGCCCCGGCATCGGGCCTTGCCGCAAGGGCGACAAGCATTTCGGTCTGATCGACGACGAAACCCTCGATCATGCTGCGCAGGCTCTGGACCAGATCGGGAAGCTGGCCTTCGCGCAGATCCGCGAGCATCCGCCCGGTCTCGGCCGCGATCAGCGCGCTGAACCTTTCGGAAAAGGCCTCGTACCCGCGCGCGCGATACCACCAACTTCGCCACCAGCCCGCCTGCAGGTCGAGTGCGATGCTCTGCCCGAGCGAAACCGGGGGCGGCACGGGGGACGGCTCAGGCGGCAGCGGAACAGGTGCTGCGCCCTCGAGTTCGACCAGATCTGCCGTCACCCCGGCCAGATCCTGTGCTGCGCGCTCCAGCGTTTGCGCCAGTGCCCGATGCAGATCAGCTCCGCATCTGAGATAGCTTGATCGCAGCAGCACCCGCAGGCCATCGGCACCATAGGTCCAGACGACCCCGTCGCCATAGGCCTCGAGATGCGCGATGAGCGAATGCGTCGCGCGGTCAATGAACTGGCGATGCGCCCGCTCGGCCCGTTCGGCAAAGGCCGCGCATGCCTGCGCAGCTGCGGTATCGAACCGCCCGAGCGCCTCGGACAGGATGTGTGCGCATCGCGCGGAAACACTTGCCGGATCGGTGCCGGGATCCCGCCGCAGCCCGATCGCCCGCGCGCCCGCCCCCTCGCTCGCCCCGAGAGCGCGGACGAGGTTCAACCCGCTGCGCGCGGTCTTCGAAAGCCCCTCGCGCCCCTGTCCGACGGCGATGTGATCCGACAGGACCTGCCAGAGCGCGGGAATCCCGGACAGCGCCCAGACCGTCGCAACGGGATCATCGTCGGGAGGTTTCGGGGCTTCGCCCAGCGCGACTGGCGCCCAGTCAAGAAGTGCATGGGCACTGTCCGGCGGCAGGCGGTCTATGGTCCCCGTCAGACAGGCGCTGGCCCAGAACGCGCTCCCGAAAATCACCGCGGCATCGGTCGGGCCATCGTGCTGGCCAAGCGTGTCGCGGATGCGGGCGCGGATCATCGGCACTTCGCGCACCGGATCGGCAAGCTCGTCGATGCGGTTGACGAAGACAATGACGTCGCGGGCGCGGACGTTGGCGATCAGCCGCATGAGGGCCAGATCCATGGCGGTCATCGCCTGGGGCGCGGACAGGACCACGATGCAGATCCGGCTCTCGCGGATCGCGCCGATGGTAATCTGCTCGCGCATCATGAAGGTGTCGTTCACCCCCGGCGTATCGCGCAAGCACAGTTGCAAGGGCAGCCCCGGAACCGTCAGGTCGATCATCGCCGTGCGGGTGATGTCGGCGAAACGTCCCTGCTCTTCGCCCGGGCGCGGCGCCGCCCCGGGATCGTCGCCAAGACAGACATAGCGTTCGATCAAGGCGGCATCGACATAGCCGTATTCATGCTCCTGCCCCATCAGCAGCTCGAAACGCCGCCCAAGGCGCTTGCGCGAGCGTTCGCGCATCCGGGCGATCTGGTCGCGTACACGCTCAAGATCGTCACCCGCGCCTGCACGTGCGGCAAGTTCGCCCAGGCGGCCACCACCCTCGACCAGCCGCGCCCATTCCTCTTCGTCGAAGAAACGGAACCGCGCGCCCTCGGTCCGACCTGGCACGGGGGGGCAAAGATGCAGCGATGTCACAACCGATGTCCAGGGGTTCACATCCGCCGGCAGCAGTCCCGGCCTGCCGATCATGGCATTCAGCAGCGTCGTCTTGCCCGCCTTGACCTGACCGATCAGGGTCACGCTTGGTTCGGGCTCGCCCACGGTCTGCATCAGCCGTTCGGCCGCACGGCGGGTCACGCGGTCGCCAAGCCGGGCAAGCGCGACAAGGCCGGCCCCAAGCTCGGCCCGGGCACGGGCAAGGGCGAAAAGGCCGTCCATCCCCGCCACGACAAGACGGTCACGACCCGACAAGCCGGCCGGATCAACGACGGGGCGCGGATGCGGGGCGCTCATGCTGCACCCCCTGTTGTCGGTCCCGTGCGCCCGGCTTCAAGGCACATGGCCTGCCGCCGGGGAGGGGCATCCTGTCGCGACAGGCGGGGCCAACGGGCCGCAAGCCCGCGTCGCGGGGATCGGGGGTCCGTCATCGGACATCTCCCGCCATCGTGAGGCGGGCCAGTGCAACATCCTGGCGAAGCTGCATCAGGATCATGAGCGCCTCGGCCGCCGCCGCGGCACTGCGCTCGGCGCGCAACAGCCGCGCGGCAAGGGCGAAGTCGCGGACTTCGTCTGCAAGCTGTGGGACTGCCCGGTTCGGCAGCATCTCGACAAGGTGATCGGCCTCGCCGGCGACATGATCGAGAACGCCGCGTATTCGATCCCTTTCCGGCAAGGCCGTCGGATCGAAAGCCGGGGCGGGTTCCTCGGTCTCCTGCGCCGCACCACCCCTTCCCGCGCCGGCCGGCAGGCTCCGCCCGGCCAAGGCATCAGCGGCGGTATCGACAGAGGTGTCATCGGGTTCGATCCCGTAGCGATGCAGAAACAGCGCCGCCGCGTCGCACAATGCCTCGCGGCCATGATGGATCGCCTGGCGGACAGCGGTCATGACGCTCTCGCCCCCGCTGGCGCCGAATGCCGCCCCATCACCCTGCATCCACGCCTTGACGGCGCGCACAGCCGCGATCGGAAAAAGCCCCGCAACCTCGGCGCCGAGAACGGCGGTCAGAGCGGCGAGATCGGCCTCGATCCGGCCTGTCCGGGCCAGTTCGTCGGCGCCGGTCACCAGAATGAAGGTCCGATCCCGGCAGGTGGCAGGAAGCAGCTGGCGGGGATCGACCGGACCGGTGGATCGTCCGGACAGGCACAGCAGAACGAGGTCGGCCGCCGCGATCCGACTGTCGCCCTGATCGTGAATGGACGCGGCGACGTCGGTGATCGGGCCGAAAAGAGTGGACAAGGCCTCCCGCTCGGCCCCTGCCTCGCCGGCGATGGCCAGGGTGACCGGCGCAACAAGCCTTTTCGCCATCCTTGCCGCCTGGTCCCTTGCGGCAGGTGGCAGGCTGGCGGCGGCGCGTTCAAGCGCACGGGCCAGGCTCTCGGGCGTCGCTGTGACCATCACGAAACCCTCCTGAAACGGCGCAGCACGGCATATCCGCTGTCGCGCCTGGGCAGGACGCGGATCACCGCGCAGGTCGCATTGTCCTGATCGGGATCGTCACGCTGGGCGAGTTCGGACATGAAGGCTTCGGCCAAACGCGCGGCCGGGTTGCGCAGATGCGTGGCGCAAAGTGCGCTGATCCGGTCCTCGTCAAGTGCCTGCAGGCCATCGCTTGCCAGAATGATCATGTCCCATGGGCGCAATGGAAGCGGAACCTGACTGCAATCGATCCGGGCGATGGATTGCCCGTGCAGGACTGAAGTCAGGACATTGCGGTCGGGATGGTCGCGTCCGACCGCCGGATCGAGAAGCCCGCGCGCGATCATCATGTCGATCTGGGGGGCGAGCGAATGATCCTCGTTCAATTGCCGCAGACGCCTGTCGCGGTAGAGGTAGAGAGGCGAATCACCGATCGAGAGCCACCAGAGCGAGGCATCCCGCACGAGGGGGATCACAAGGGTCGCGCCCATGCCGGCCGTTTCCGGCACCGCAGCCATATGTGCAGCAAGGCAGTTGTCGGCGCTCCGGGCGGCGTGGGACAGTGCAGCAGGGATATCGGCGGCCAGTGCCTCGGGATCGGCGGTCTGGCGCAGGATTGCACCGAAGACGGTGCCAAGCACGATCCGCGAGGCCACATCGCCCGCCGCATGCCCCCCCATGCCGTCGGCAAGGACAGCAAAGCCAAGCGGCGCACCCTGGGGGAAATGCGCCAGAACCGCATCTTCCTGACATGCCCGTCGCCCCAGCGACTGGGCAGTCGCAGTATCGAACCAGAGATCGATCAGGGGCATGGGGGATCGGGGCCTCAGGAAAACCATGTCCGCTCAGGCATCGCCCGCCTCGGTCCGCCAGTCGAAGCCACTGCCGCAAAGGGCCACGAACAGAAGGGTCGTCTCGCCGATGCGGATCACGTCGCGGTCGTCGAGCGCCTCGGTGGCAAGCACGGGACGGTCATTGCGGCGTACGAGATTTGCCTTGCCGCCATGGCCGATGAAGAAGCGCCGTGCCTCTTCGTCATAGGCGATGGCGGCGTGGTTGCTGCGCGAGATGCTTGCGTCGCCGAAGTCGAGCCGGACGCCCTGATCCTCGCCCCGACCGATCTGGGTCACGCCGGGGCCAAGCGTGAACGAGGCCCCGCGTCCCGGCCCCCGCAGCACGACGATCCAGCCGGTGGGAAACCGGATCTGGCCTGCCGGTGTCGGCACCGGTTCCGGATCGGCTGCGGCTGCGGCTGACAGGCTGGCGATCGGATCGACAGCAACCGAAGGGGCGGTGCCAAATCCCAGAAAGCGGGTCCGGACACGGCCCGTCTGGGGCGCGGCTTGCGCCTGGAGGCGAGCGGCCATGGCTGAGAGATCCACCTCGGGTACAGGGTCCTGCACGCCATCCCCAGAAGACCGCCACGGATCAACCTGGTCCTCGGGCAGACCCGCTTCGTTGACCGATGTCCGGCCGGCGGGCATGGCGGCTGTCGGTGATCGGGACGAAGGCGGGTGTGTCGGGGCTGCGGCATCACCCGAAGCCCCGATGTGGTGGACATGACCCGCGACATGATGCCCTGCCCGGTCCGATCCGTCGGCTGTACCTTCGGGAAGGGCGGCCACCGAGGCCAGGGCCGCGCGAGCGGCCTGTGCCGGGTCGAGCGGTTCTTCCACAGCGGCAGGTCGTGACTGCGCCCCTGGTCCCGCCCCGGCCTGGGCACCGGCATCGTCTTTGCCAGCGGGTGGGGATTGAAACAGACCCTGAAGATTGATCATCGCCGTTCCTTTCACGCATCCCCCTTCGACCGACAATCGCGCCAAGGGATGAAGATTACGTTGATATCAGCCTGCCGTGAAACGACCGGCGGCCGCCCGGAAGGCCTCGCGCAATGGCTCGAGCCGGTCTGCAAGCCCTGCTGCCTGGACAATGGCGACCGCCGAGGCGATCATCGGCGCGACCACGGGCCAGACAATCGGCCAGAGCACAACCAGCATCGCAAGGGCCATGCCCGCCAATGCCAGCCGGCGCAGCCCCCGAAGAGCCCGGCCCATGCGGCCGGTCCCGCAGGCGGTGACGCGGGTGTAGGTGCGGCGCGCGCGCGGCGGCTCGGGTATCGGCGCATCGGGCGCCTCTTCTGCGACAGTGATCCCTGCGTGCACATCCAAGGCGGCGTCATCGTCGTCATCGAAGCCGATATACTCGATCACTTTCGGCGGCGCCTCGGGTGCGGGCGCGGCGATCGGAGCGGCGGCGCAAGGTTCGTCCGGCAGACTTGCTTCGACCTCGGTGATGAACCGGCAGATCCGCGCCTCGATCTGCTGGTCCTGTTCCAGCCGGGCCAGGATCGCCCCGTGCCGGCGTTCGGGATCGGCGATGGCCAGCCAGTCCCGCGCCGTCTGGATCCGGTCGGCCGGGAAAAGCGCCATGGCCTTGTCGATGGCCGCAAGGAAGGGGGCATCATAGCCCAGGATGCGCCCGGTCAGCGGCCGGCACGGGTCGGGCGCCCCCGCGGCGATGGCGGCCAGGCGGCTCTGGCTGTCGGGGGGGGGCGCACCGGTGATCAGGTGAAACGTCGTGGCGCCCAGAGCATAAAGATCGCTGCAGGCGGTCTGCTTGCTGCCGGCGATGTAGAATTCCTGCGGCGAATAGCCGTCCTTGACCATCAACAGCCCGGTCAGCGCCCGGCTGGCCTTGGTCGCCTCTTCGCGCGCCGATCCGAAATCGATCAGCACCGGCTCGCCGCGCGTGTTCAGAAGGATGTTGTCGGGCGAGATGTCGCGGTGAAGGATGTCGCAGCCATGCATGAAGTCGACCGCGTCAAGGATCTTGACCAGCAGTTCCTGCACCATCAGCGGCGTGATGCGGACGCGGGGATCCTCGATGATGTCGAGAAGGTCGCGCCCCTCGATCAGGTCGAGCGCCATATAGGCGGTGTCGTTGTCCTCGAAGACCTGATGGACGCCGACGATGTTGGGATGCTTGAGCCGGGCAAGGTTGCGCGCCTCGCGAAGGAACAGGTTCACCATCGCGCGGAATTCGCTTTCATGCGCGCGCGAGCGCGCCCGCACCCGGGTGGCGGACCGGTGGCAGAGCGCGCCGGCGAAACATTCCTTGATGACGACGGGCCGGTCCAGGCTGTCGAGCGCGCGATAGGTGATGCCGAAACCGCCGGAATTCAGGTAGCGCTCGATCCGGTACTGGCCGTGAAGAAGGACAAAGCCCGACGGAAGCTCGTCGCGGTGACGCTCGGGCTGCCAGTCGGGTTCGGTCTGGAAGGCGGCAGGCTGTGACATGATCCCCGTGGAAGGCCCGCGTCATGCGGGCACGGGATCAGGAAAGCAGGGGGAATCTGGCCCGATTGGGGCGCAGGTTTGTGCGGGGGTGCCACAAGGGTAAAGCGGGGGTTAATCAGCCAAAGCCCAAGACCGGAAAACTACCAAAAAACAGCCCGTAACAGCTCGATCTTGAAGCTTCACTTGAAGTTTTGTCAGGCCGCAGAAAGTCCGGAAATCCTGATTCAATTCAATGAAAATCCCCGCGGCCTGTGCCGCGAGGACTCTGTCGTTTTCCTTACCTGCGGACTGCGCCTCTCAGCTGCACCCGCTCGTGCCGCCGCAGGTGTTGCACTTCATGCAGGTGCCGTTGCGGACCAGCGTGTAGTTGCCGCATTCGCCGCAGGGATCGCCCTCGTAGCCCTGCATCCGGGCCTTGTCGCGGACGGAGAGCGACACGGTGCCCGAGGCGATGGCCGTGGCACCGGCGGACAGGGCGGTCTGCAGGCCACTGTCCTGCACGGCCACACCCGCGGCCCCCGGCAGGAGCATCTGCAGCGCCGCCGCGGCGCCCGCGCCGCTGCCAAAGGCCGTGGCACCCATGCCGGGGGCCAGATGTGTGGCCTGCATCTCGGCCCCGTCCCTGCTTTGCCCGCCCCGCAGAACCACCAGCTCCTGCGGCATGCGGTTGCGCAGATAGCCGGTCGAGGAGATCTGCTTGAGCACCTCGAGCGACCGGGTCGCGGCCGTTTCGCCCACGGGGGTGATGTTGCTGACCCCCTCGGCCTCGCCCCGCCCGATATCGTCGAAGGTTGCGCCTTCGGGTTTGACATGGGCAAGGTCGGTCCGGTCGAGATAGCTGACCGCCAGTTCCCGGAAGATGTAATCGAGGATCGAGGTCGCCTGCTTGATCGAGTCGTTGCCCTGCACCATGCCGGCGGGCTCGAACTTGGTGAAGGTGAAGGCGTCGACGAATTCTTCAAGCGGAACACCGTATTGCAGACCGACGCTGACGGCGATGGCGAAGTTGTTCATCATCGCCCGGAAGCCCGCGCCTTCCTTGTGCATGTCGATGAAGATCTCGCCAAGGCTGCCGTCCTCATATTCGCCGGTGCGCAAGTACACCTTGTGCCCGCCGACGATGGCCTTCTGGGTATAGCCCTTGCGCCGCTGCGGCATCTTCTCGCGTTCGCGGTTGCGGATCTCCTTGACGATGATCTTCTCGACGATCTTCTCGGCCAGGACGGCGGCCTTTTCCTGGGGCGAGCCCGAGGCCAGAACCTCGGCCGCCTCCTCGTCATCCTCGATCAGGGCGGCGGCCAGCGGCTGCGACAGTTTGGAGCCGTCGCGGTAAAGCGCATTGGCCTTGAGGGCGAGCGACCACGAAAGCTCATAGGCTTTCTGGCAATCCTCGATCGTGGCGTCATTGGGCATGTTGATCGTCTTGGAGATCGCGCCCGAGATGAAGCTTTGCGCCGCCGCCATCATGGTGATGTGGCTTGCGACCGACAGGAAGCGCTTGCCCGTCTTGCCGCAGGGGTTGGCGCAATCGAAGACCGAAAGGTGTTCCGCCTTCAGATGCGGCGCGCCTTCCAGCGTCATCGTCCCGCAAACGTGGTCGTTGGCGGCGTCGATCTGGGCCTTGGTGAAACCAAGATGACGCAGCATGTCGAAGCCGGGATCGTTCAGCCTTGCCGCCGGAATGCCCAGCGTTCCGGTGCAGAAATCCAGACCCAGCGTCCACTGGTTGAAGACGAAGCGGATGTCGAAGGCCTGCGGCAGCGCCTCTTCGATCTTCTGAAGCTCGGTCGCGCCGAAACCATGCCCGATCAGCGCCGTGTGGTTGATCCCCGGCGCATTGCCAAGGGTCCTGTGGCCCACGGCGTGGGAGATGATCTCCTCGATCTGGGCGGGGCCATAGCCCAGCTTGGTCAGGGCGGCGGGGACGCTCTGGTTGATGATCTTGAAATAGCCGCCGCCGGCCAGCTTCTTGAACTTCACCAGCGCGAAATCGGGCTCGATCCCGGTCGTGTCGCAATCCATCACCAGACCGATGGTCCCGGTCGGCGCGATCACGGTCGCCTGCGCATTGCGGAAACCATGCGCTTCGCCCAGGGCCAGCGCCTCGTTCCAGCAGGAGATGGCAATCTCGCCCAGACGGACGTCGGGGATGTTGGCATGGTCCAGCGCGACCGGGGCGATGGCCAGCTTTTCATAGGAGTCGCGCCCGCCGGTGGCCGCGTTGCGATGGTTGCGGATGACGCGCAGCATGTGTTCGCGGTTCTTCGCATAGCCCGGGAAGGGGCCAAGCTCTGCCGCCATTTCGGCCGAGGTGGCATAGGAGACGCCGGTCATGATCGCGGTCAGCGCGCCGCAAAGCGCGCGGCCCTCGTCGCTGTCGTAGCCCAGCCCCATGTTCATCAGAAGCCCGCCGATATTGGCGTAACCCAGCCCCAGCGTGCGGAAATCATAGGACCGCTGCGCAATCTCCTTCGACGGGAACTGCGCCATCATCACGCTGATCTCGAGCGTCACGGTCCAGAGGCGGCTGGCATGGACATAGTCCTGCACCTGAAACTGGCCGTCGCGATGGAACTTGAGCAGGTTCATCGAGGCAAGGTTGCAGGCGGTATCGTCAAGGAACATGTATTCCGAACAGGGGTTCGAGCCGCGGATCGCCCCGTCCTCGGGGCAGGTATGCCAGTCGTTGACCGTGTCGTGATACTGGATGCCCGGATCGGCACAGGCCCAGGCGGCATGCCCGATCTGATCCCACAGATCGCGCGCCCTGACGGTTTTCGAGACGGTGCCGTCCTTGCGGTTAATCAGCTGCCAGTCGGCATCGGCCTCGACGGCACGCAGGAAGGCATCGGTCACGCGGATCGAGTTGTTGGAATTCTGGCCCGAGACACTGGCATAGGCCTCGCTGTCCCAGTCGGTGTCATAGGTGGGGAATTCGATCGAGGTGTAACCCTGCCGCGCATAATCCAGAACGCGCTTGGTATAGGTCTCGGGGATGGCGACCTTCTTGGCGGCCTTGACCGCCTCTTTCAGGGCGGGGTTCACCTTCGGGTCATAGGCATCCTCGGGCCGCCCGTCCCAGGCCGTGATCGCGGCGAAGATCGCGTTGAGCTTTTCGGAATGCATCTTCGAACCGGCGACGATGCTGGCGACCTTCTGTTCCTCGATCACCTTCCAGTTGATGAAATCCTCGATATCGGGGTGGTCGGCATCGACGATCACCATCTTGGCCGCGCGCCGCGTGGTGCCGCCCGATTTGATCGCGCCCGCCGCCCGGTCGCCGATTTTCAGGAACCCCATCAGGCCCGACGACTTGCCGCCGCCCGACAGTCTTTCCCCCTCGCCGCGCAGGGACGAAAAGTTCGTCCCGGTGCCCGAGCCGTATTTGAACAGCCGCGCCTCGCGCACCCAGAGGTCCATGATGCCGCCGTCATTCACCAAGTCATCGGCGACCGACTGGATGAAACAGGCATGTGGCTGGGGATGTTCATAGGCACTGTCGGACTTGGTCAGCTTGCCGCTCTGCCAGTCGACGTAGAAATGCCCCTGCGCGGGCCCGTCGATGCCATAGGCCCAGTGCAGGCCGGTGTTGAACCACTGGGGGCTGTTGGGCGCGGCCATCTGGCGGGCCAGCATCACCCGCATCTCGTCGTAATAGGCGCGGGCGTCCTCTTCGGTGGTGAAATAGCCGCCCTTCCAGCCCCAATAGGCCCATGCCCCGGCCAGACGGTCGAAGACCTGCCTGGCGCTGGTCTCGCCGCCGAAGGTCGCGCCCTCGGCCGGCACGCCGCGCCACAGGAACTCGGGCACGCCCTTTTCCTTCACGCGCTTGATCTTCGAGGGCACGCCCGCCTTGCGGAAGTATTTCTGCGCGATGACATCGGCGGCGACCTGGCTCCAGCCTTCGGGCACCTCGACATTGTCGAGTTTGAAGACGACGGTGCCATCCGGGTTGCGGATCTCGGACGTGGTCATGCGGAAAGGAACCGAGGAATAGGCCTCTTCCCCGCCAATGGTGAATTTGCGTTCGATCTTCATCGCGTCTTGCCCCTCTTTACGCGGTCGTTTTGGCGACCGGTTGCATTGTTGCAGGATCCCCGACCGGGGATCCGTCCGACAGCTTGCCAGCACCGGTCACAACGTGTTCAACACCGGCGCCTTGCGGCCCGGATGACCGTTGAACTCCGCTTTGCGAACTTGATGCCTGTCGGTTCTCGTCGCTTGCCTGCCTGCCGCTGGTTGCACCACATATGGTGGTTGTTCTCTCGGCCTACACAATCTGTCCTATGGCAGCGGGGGTGGTCAACAATTTTTTGTTGGGCCGTCCACGGGATTTGGTCTTGCTCCGGCGCCCCGCTTGCCGGATGCGCGGCGCGGCCGATTCCCTGCCCGGCGCGGGTCGCCCGGGCCGCCGGTTGCGAGGAAACTTCAACTTTGCGCGAGAAAGGCGTGCAATGCGCGAGCTTAGCCCCGCATGCTGCCAAACCGCCTCAACCCGTTCCGGCCCCGTTGCCGCCGCCATCCTGTCACGCGAATGCGATGGCCCGCGCGCGTCGAGCGCTTTTCGACGCCGTGCGGCTATGGCACCATGGCCACAGCACAACGGGGAACAGCATGCGCTTGCCGGCCTTTGCCATCGCTCTGGCGACCTGCCTGGCGCTTGCCGCCTGCGGCTTCGTGCGGCGCGACGAAGGTCCAGCGCCGCTCGGGGCGGTGACACTCGTGGATCCGGCGATCGCCCCCGATGCGGGCCGCCAGCAGGCCTTCTTCCAGTCCTATCCCGATCTGCTTTTGACGGCGGCCATCGCCGCCTGCCGCAGCCCCGGCCAGCGTCCCGTGCAGCCTGCGCCCGGACAGGTGCGCTGCGAAAGCCTGCCGACACCCGAGGCGGCCGCGGGCCTGATTCTGGCCTACGACGGCACGGTCGAGGCGTTGCCCCTGTTCATCGTGGCCTTCAGCACCGAGCCTTCCGAAGGCGGTTACCTCGTGACGGCCGATAACTACATCTCGGTCCCCCAGCGTAGTGGCGCGATTCGCGAGGTGCGACTGGCCGACGCGGCGCTTGACGAAAACATGCGCGCCCTTCTGGCGGCTGCGGGGGGAGAAGCGCTTGCCCGCTAAGGCCGGCGCGGTTGGCGTTTCCCTCTTCACCTTTCGCGTGATCGGGCTAGGGTGGCGCAACGAATGCAGGCCTCGCGCGACGGACGGCCCCCTGACCGGGCCATCCGGCCGCAGAGCGGCGCGAAAGCAAAGGGACAGATGACGATGTCGAACAGCGCAACACGCCCCGGCACGGCGGCAACCGGGCGATCCAATCTGGTCGCGGGGACGCGGTTGACGGGCGATCTGACGGTGCCCGGCACGCTCGAGCTGACTGGCCATGTGGACGGGCGGATCGCCGCAGATGCCGTCTCGGTCGAAGAGCCCGGCTCGATCAATGGCGAAATCACGGCCGCCATCGTTTCGATCAAAGGGGCGTTCGGGGGGCGGATCACCGGCGGTGCGGTCAAACTGTTGAGCACGGCCCGCGTGACGGGCGAGGTGCATTACGACACCATCATGATCGAAAGCGGGGCCCAGGTCGACGCGACCTTCACGCAGCGCAAGACCGAGCCGCCTCCGCCCGAACCGACCCCCGCGCCCCCTCCCGCAGCCTCGGCCACGCCCACGACGCCGTCTGCACCACCCCCGTCGCCCTCGGCCACGATGCCGTCCGCCGCCCCCAAGGGCGAGGGCGCTGCCGCGCCGAAAAGGACAGAGGGCGCACCGGTGATGCCGCCGCCGATGCCCGGCAAGGGATCATGAGGGCGCCCGTGTCGCCGCCCCTCATGCGCTTCACGGACCTGCCGCCATAAGCAGGAGCGAGATCGGCGCTGACGCACCCTGCCCGCACAGCGACTCGATCCGGGCGCATCCACAGCCCGGGCAGGGATGGGCACGGCCCCTTCCAGGCCTGGCCCGACGCGAAACGCCGGCCACGTCCCCCGTCATCGTAAAACCCATCGGCACCGCTGCCCTGCTGCGGGATGCGGGTCCAGTCATCCGCATGGTGCTGGATTCCCAGCGAATTTCGTGGATCGCGGCCGAAATCTTTACAAGATTGTCTTGCCATAAGTCAATCAATTGACAAACTTTCCCCGCGAAACTCAAGACTTACCCCATTTTTGACAAGTTCGCTAAACTGTGAAGTGAAGGCCCTGATGCCATGCATCACGGTTGGGAGGGGCGGTCGGGAGCCGCACCACCAAGGAGGAGGAAGACCATGTCTGACGCGGTCCAGCCGCAAACGGCCTATCCGGCCGCCCCGGAATTCGTGGCCAATGCCCATGTCGATGCAGCCGCCTATGAGCGCCTTTACGAGGCCTCGGTGCGCGACCCCGAGGGCTTCTGGTCTGCCCAGGCCCAGCGGATCGACTGGATCCGGGATTTCACGCGGGTCAAGGACACTGATTTCACCCGCGGTCAGGTCTCGATCAAATGGTTCGAGGATGGCACGCTGAATGTCAGCGCCAATTGCATCGACCGGCACATGACCCGGCGGGCGACCCAGACCGCGATCATCTGGGAACCCGACGATCCGGCAACCCCCGCCCGACACATCACTTACGCCGAATTGCTGGAACAGACCTCGCGCCTGGCCAATGTGCTGCGCGCGCATGGCGTGGCCAAGGGCGACAGGGTGGTGCTGTATCTGCCGATGATCCCCGAGGCGGCTTATGCGATGCTGGCCTGCACGCGGATCGGGGCGGTGCATTCGGTGGTCTTTGCCGGCTTCTCGCCCGATGCGCTGGCCAACCGGATCAACGATTGCGACGCCAAACTGGTCATCACCGCCGATTTCGCCCCCCGCGGCGGCAAGAAGACGGCACTGAAGTCGAACACCGACAAGGCGCTGCTGGACTGCAACGACCGGGTCAAGTGCATGGTCGTCAAGCATACCGGCGACCAGACCACCTGGATCGAGGGACGCGACATCGACCTTCTGGCCGAGATGGCCGAGGCAAAGCCCTATTGCGCCTATACCGAAATGGGGGCCGAAGATCCGCTGTTCATCCTTTACACCTCCGGCTCGACCGGACGGCCGAAGGGCGTGGTGCATACGACAGGGGGCTACCTTGTCTATGCCGCGATGACGCATCAGCTGACCTTCGATTATCACGACGGCGATGTGTTCTGGTGTACGGCCGATGTCGGCTGGGTCACCGGGCACAGCTACATCCTCTATGGGCCGCTGGCCAACGGCGCGACCACGGTGATGTTCGAGGGTGTGCCCACCTGGCCCGACCCGGGGCGGTTCTGGGAGGTCTGCGCCAAGCACCGCGTCAACCAGTTCTACACCGCGCCCACGGCGATCCGGTCGCTGATGGGGATGGGCCACGAATGGGTCGAAAAGCACGACCTGTCGTCGCTCAAGCTTCTGGGTTCGGTCGGAGAGCCGATCAACCCCGAGGCCTGGAACTGGTACAACACCCATGTCGGCAAGGGGA
>JAFIEN010000043.1 GCA_020832515.1 Rubellimicrobium sp.
GTGGCGATCGGGATGGTGGCGCAGGTCACCTCCGAGATGGGGTCGAACTATATCGTGCAAAGCTTCATGACCGTCGTCGTGGGCGGGGTCGGCAGTGTCTGGGGCACGCTTGCGGGGGCCGGGTTGATCGGCTTCCTGCAGAAGGGCATCGAGTGGTTCAACCCGACCAACACGCTGGCGGCGCAGACCTACATGGTGCTGTTCATCATCCTGTTCATCCAGTTCCGGCCGCGGGGGATCATCGCCCTCAAGGGCCGCGCGGCGGGGGATTGAGCGCATGACCGACATCCTGACCGGCTCACCCCTGCCCAAGACCCCGACCCGCCGTCCGTTCTGGCGCGACAACCCCTCGGTCGTCTGGTTCCTGTCGCTTCTGGCGCTGTTCACCCTGATCGTCACCCTGCTGTCCGAGGGGATGGGGCAGGGGCTGATCTCGACCTCGCTGGTCAAGATCCTGGGGATGACGCTGTGCCTGTGCCTGATCGCCGTGGCGATGGATGTGGTCTGGGGCTATACGGGCATCCTCAGCCTTGGCCATTACGCCTTCTTCGGGCTGGGCGGCTATGCCATCGGCATGTGGCTGATGTATGCCCGCACCGAGATCGTGATCCGCGACGCGCTTGCCGCCGATGCCATCCCGCCGACCGAGGCCGAACTGGCCGAGGCAGTGGCGGCCCAGATCTTCGGCGTGGTCGGGTCAAGCGAACTGCCCGTGATCTGGACCTTCGCGGGATCGCTGCCGTTCCAGCTTGCGATGGTGGTGTTGGTGCCGGGCCTTCTGGCGCTGGTCTTTGGCTGGCTGGCCTTCCGCAGCCGGGTGACCGGCGTCTACCTGTCGATCCTGACCCAGGCGATGACCCTGGCGCTGTCGCTTTACCTTTTCCAGAACGACACCGGCCTGCGCGGCAACAACGGGCTGTCGGGTCTGCAGAACATCCCCGGTTTTCTGCATGTGCCGCAGTCGGTGATTTCGGTCTGGTTCTTCTGGGGCTCGGCGCTGGTGCTGGGGCTGGGCTATGTGCTTTTCGCCTGGGTCGTGTCGGGCAAGTTCGGCTCGGTCATCCGCGCCATCCGCGACAACGAGGCGCGGGTGCGGTTTCTTGGCTACAATGTCGAAGCCTACAAGCTGTTCGTGTTCACCCTGACCGCCGTCGTCTCGGGCATCGCGGGCGCGCTCTACTACCCGCAGGCGGGCATCATCAACCCGGCCGAGGTTGCACCCATCGCCTCGATCTACCTCGCGGTCTGGGTCGCCATCGGGGGCAGGGGGCGGCTTTACGGCGCGGTGATCGGGGCGGCGCTGGTGTCGCTTCTTTCAAGCTGGCTGACCGGCGGGGGCGCGCCGAGCATCGACCTGGGTTTCTACACGATCGTCTGGACGGACTGGTGGCTGGTCGTGCTGGGCCTTGGCTTCGTGGCCGTGACCCTGTTCTTCCCCAAGGGCATCGGCGGCATCTTCGACCATCTGGGAAGGAAACAGCCATGAGAACCCTGCTCGAGGTGTCGGGCGTCTCGGTCACCTTCGACGGGTTCCGCGCCATCAACAACCTGTCGATCGACATCGCCGAACCCGAACTGCGCGCCGTCATCGGCCCCAACGGCGCGGGCAAGACCACCTTCATGGATATCGTCACCGGCAAGACCAAGCCCGACAGCGGCAAGGTGCTCTGGGGCGAGATGTCGACCGACCTTTTGCGCCTTTCGGAAAGCGCGATCGCCAAGGTCGGCATCGGGCGCAAGTTCCAGAAGCCCACGGTCTTCGAGGATCAGAGCGTGCGTGACAACCTGGCACTCGCGCTGCGCAACAAGCGCGGGCCCTTTGCAGTCCTGTTCTGGAAACCCGGCATGGCGGATGTGACCCGCATCCATGAGCTGGCTGACGAGATCGGCCTGTCCGACCGGCTGGACCACCGCGCGGGCGACCTCAGTCACGGGCAGAAACAATGGCTCGAGATCGGGATGCTGCTCGCGCAGGATCCGCGCCTGCTTCTGGTCGACGAACCCGCCGCCGGGATGACCCCGTCCGAGCGCGAGCATACGACCGATCTGCTCAAGCGCGCGGCGCGGACGCGGGCTGTCATGGTGATCGAACATGACATGGAGTTCATCCGCCGCCTCGAGTGCCGCGTGACGGTGCTGCATGAAGGGTCGGTGCTGGCCGAAGGGTCGCTCGATCATGTCACGAAGAATCAGCAGGTGATCGATGTCTATCTGGGGCGCTAGGCCATGCTGAATGTCGAGAACCTGACCCTGCACTACGGCGCCTCGCAGATCCTGTGGGGCGTGTCGCTGGCAGCGCACCCCGGTGCGGTTACTTGCGTGATGGGCACAAACGGGGTGGGCAAGACCTCGCTTCTTCGGGCCATCGCGGGGCGCCATCGGCATTCGGGTGGCACGATCACGCTGGACGGGCAGGTGCTTGACCATGTCGGTGCCGCGCAGGCCGCGCAGGCGGGTATCGCCTATGTGCCGCAGGGGCGCGAGATCTTTCCCCTGCTGACCGTGACCGAGAACCTGCAGACCGCCTTTGCCTGCCTGCCCCGGCCCGAACGCCACATACCACCCCGGATCTATGAACTGTTTCCGGTGCTGGAGCAGATGAAGTCCCGGCGGGGGGGCGATCTTTCGGGCGGCCAGCAGCAGCAGCTTGCCATCGCGCGCGCCCTGATCGCCCGGCCCAAGGTCCTGCTGCTGGACGAGCCGACCGAGGGCATCCAGCCCAATATCATCAAGCAGATCGGCAAGGTGATCGAGCTTCTGCGCGACGAGGGAGAGATCGCCGTTGTGCTGGTCGAGCAGTATTTCGACTTCGCCTATGCGCTGGCCGATGAGTTCGTCGTTCTGAACCGTGGCGCCGTGGTGCTGCAAAAGCCCGCGAAGGAAGTGACGCGCGACGAGATCCTCGCCCGCGTCTCGATCTGACCTCTGCCATCTCCCGCCCGGCAGATGGCACCCGGCCGGGCAGGGGGCCAGCCTCGCTGCTTCAGGGCCGCAGCAGATCGGCGATGCGCACCGCAAGTCCGGTATCGGCACTCTGCATCGCGGCCACCCCGGTCAGGACCGACATCGCCCCCGCCCGCGCGCCCGCGCGCTGGTTCATCGGATCGTCGGCATCCGGCACGAAAAGCGATCCGTGGAGCAGCGGATCGCCCCCGAAATGCCCGCCCGGTCCGTGATCGACCGTGATCCGTTCGACCGACCGGTCGGTGCCCAGCACCAGCACCTCGTCCTGCCCGTGGGGCGCGTCAAAGGCCTGGCGTTCGTACATCCGCACCTCGATCCGGCCCTTGGTCCCGTTGACGGCAAGGTGATAGCCCTCGACCGGCATGAAGCAGTTCAGCGAATAGGACACCTGCACGCCGTTTTCATAAAGGATCGCGGCGGTCATCGTGTCGAAGATGTCGATATCCTCGCGGAAGACGCAGGCATCGCGGAGATAGCCGTCGGCGGCCGCCGGCCCCTCATACAGCGCCTCAAGCGCCGGATCGGCCGAGATGTCGAAGAAGAACTCGCACCGGTCGGCATGGTCGCAGCCCTTGCAGCGGGTGCCCCGGAAGGTGCCGTTCGCGCCGTAGCGGCGCAGCGCGCCTTGCGCGAAGATGCGTTCGGGGTCGGCGTCGATCCACCAGTTCAGCAGGTCGAAATGGTGGGTGGACTTGTGCACGAACAGCCCGCCCGAATGGCGGCGGTAGGCGTGCCAGCGGCGAAAGTAGTCGGCCCCGTGGATGGTATCCAGATACCAGTGGAAATCGACCTGTGTCACCTCTCCGATCCGGCCCGAGGCGATCAGTTCGCGGATCTTGCGGCTGGTTGGCGCGAAACGGTAGTTGAAGGCCACATCCACCCGCTGCCCGGTGCGGGCCTCGGCTTCGAGGATGCGGCGGCAATCTTCGGCGGTGGTGGCCATCGGCTTTTCCGTCACCACGTCAAGGCCGGCTTCCAGCGCCTTGACGATGATGGCGGCATGGGTGTCGTCGCGGGTGCAGACGACAAGCGTATGCGGCCGGCTGCGGGCGATCAGGGCGTCCAGATCGGTATCGGCCTCGGGGGCGGCGCCATCGTCACCGGCATAGAACGCCCGGCTTGCGGCAAGGCGCAGCGGGTTCGTGTCGCTCACGCCCACAAGCTCGACCGTCTCGTCGCAATGGCGCATGGCATCCCGGGCCCAGGTGCCGGACCCCCGGTGCCCTGTCCCCACCACCGCGATCCGCCGCCGGTTTCCTGCCATCGCTCCGGTTTCCCTTGCCATTTAAGTAACAGATCGGTTACTAAGTGCGGGGAAGTTATGTGTCAATTCGATTGGTGCGAGTGATTTCCCCTGTAGGGTCCAACGACGGCGGAGCCGATGGACGTCAAGACCGATGACCGTGCACCTCGGGCAGCACGCGAACGCAATCCCGAAAAGACGACGCAGGACATCCTTGTCGCGGCCCGCGAGGAATTCGTCGAACACGGCCTCGATGGTGCGCGGATCGACCGGATCGCGGAACGGGCGGGGGCCAACAAGCGGCTGATCTATCACTATGTGGGAAACAAGGAAGAGTTGTATTCCCGCGTCCTCCTCGATGCCTATCGCGACATCCGCGCGGGCGAGCGCAAGCTGCAGCTGACCGACCTTCCGCCGCGTGCCGCGATGGACCGGCTGGTCGGCTTCACCTTCGACCATTTCGAGGCGAATCCCTGGTTCCTGCGGCTTCTGGCGAACGAGAATATCCACCGCGCGGCCTTCGTCTCGCAGATGCCCGAAGTGCGCGAGCTGACCTCGCCGGTCATCGCGCAGCTGCGCGATGTCCTGCGCGCCGGAGAGGCCGAGGGGGTGTTTCGCAAGGGTGTGGATCCGATCCAGCTCTACATGTCGATCATCGGGCTAAGTTACTTCTTTTTCTCGAATATCCACACGCTCAGCGTGGTCTTCGGCCACCCGCTCGACACGCCCGAAAGCCGGGCCGCGCGGCGTGCCCATGTGATCGGGGTGGTGCGCGGCTACCTCGGCGTTCAACAGGCTTGATCGGAAATAACCATTCTGTTACTTTCCTCATGCGACGGGTTTCGGCCATGTTGCTGACACGCGCGAGAGGGGGAGGAGGAAGCCGCCCCGCGCCTTAGGGAGGATCAGATGTCATACAAGATGAACCGTCGACAGTTCGGCGGCCTGATGGGTGGTGCCGCCACTCTTTCGCTTTTCGGAAGCCTTGGGGCCCGCGCGCAGGATGCCGCCCTTCAGTTGATCTGGTGGGGCAACCCCGACCGTGATCGCCGCACGCTCGAGGTGGTGGCGCTCTTCACCGAACGCACCGGCCGCCAGGTCATGCCCGAAACGCTGGGCTGGGGCGATTACTGGCAGAAACTGGCGACCCAGGCCGCGGGCGGCAGCCTGCCCGACCTGATCCAGATGGATTACCGCTTCATCTTCGAATACGCCCGCCGGGGCCAGCTTGCAGCACTTGATCCGTTCATGGGCGCGCAGCTTCAGCTGGACGATTTCGACGCCAACCAGCTGGCCTCGGGCCGCGTGGACGGCAGCCTCTACGGCATTTCCATGGGGGCGAATTCGCATTCGCACATCTACAAGAAGGATGTGCTCGAGGCCGCCGGTGGCACCATGCCCGACATGACGACCTGGACCATGGACGATTTCATGGAGCTGGGGATGTCGGTCAAGGACAACCTGCCTGCGGGCATGTTCTTCACCCAGAACATGGGCTTCATCGAGCCGCGCTTCGAAGGGTTCGTGCGCGCGCGCGGCAAGGCGCTTTACACCGATGAAGGCGAGGTCGGCTTCGAGCTTCAGGACCTGAAGGACTATTTCAACTACTGGAAGACGATGCAGGACGAAGGCCTGACGCCGCCCGCCGATGTGCAGGCGCAGGATGCCAGCGGCCGGATGGAGGAATCCATGATCGTCGCGGGCCGGTCGCTCTTCGGTTTCATCCATTCCAACCAGCTTGTCGCCAACCAGAACCTCGTCACCGAAGAGCTTGAGATGGTGATGGTGCCGGGGCAGGGGGGCGGCCAGCCTGCGCATTACCTCAAGCCCTCGATGCTGATGTCGATGGCCGAAACCTCGACCAACAAGGAAGCGGCGGCCGAACTGCTGAACTTCTTCATCACCGATCTCGAGGCGAACGACATCCTTCAGATCGAACGCGGCGTGACCGGCGATCCCAACGTGGCCGCCCGCCTGATGGGCGCGCTGTCCGATACCGAGCGCAAGATCGTGGATTACCTTGCCGTCGTCGCCGATCACGTCAGCCCGCTTCCGCCGCCGCCCCCGCAGAATGCGGGCGAGGTGGACCGGGCGATGCGGCCGGCATGGGATGCGGTCGCCTTCGGGATGATCTCGCCCGACGATGGCGCCTCCGCCTTCTATGACGAGATCAACACGATCCTGTCGCGCACCTGAGGACCGTCCCTTGACCGAGGCCGTCACCACCAAGGGCGGGCAACATCCGTTGCCCGCCGCAGGAACCCTCTCGCCTTTCCGGCGGGCGCTGGCGCGCAATGCGCCGGGCTATCTGTTCCTTCTGCCCTGGCTTCTTGGGTTCTTCCTGCTGACGCTGGGGCCGGCGATGGCCTCGCTCTATCTGTCCTTCACGCGCTACGACCTGCTGACCCCGCCGGTCTGGGTCGGGCTGGACAATTACGAATTCGCCTTTACCCGTGACCGGCGGCTGCGCAACGCGCTGGATGTGACCTTCACCTATGTCCTGTGGTCGGTGCCGCTGAAACTGGCCGTGGCGCTGGCCCTGGCGATGGTGCTGGACAAATCCGTGCGCGGCGTGTCCTTCTACCGGGCCACCTTCTACCTGCCGTCGCTGCTGGGCGCCTCGGTCGCCATCGCCGTTCTGTGGCGGCAGATCTTCGGCGCCGACGGTCTGGTCAACACGCTGCTGCTTCTGACCATCGGCTGGCAGGGGCCGTCCTGGGTGACGCATCCCAACTACGCGCTGACCACGCTGATCGTGCTGGCGATCTGGCAGTTCGGATCGCCCATGATCATCTTCCTGGCCGGCCTGCGCCAGATCCCGCAGGATCTTTACGAGGCCGCCTCGATGGACGGCGCGGGGCCGTGGCGGCAGTTCGTCAGGATCACCCTGCCGCTTCTGGCGCCGGTCGTCTTCTTCAACCTCGTCTTCCAGACGATCGAGGCGTTCAAGGCCTTCACGCCCGCCTATGTCGTCTCGGGCGGGCAGGGGGGGCCGATCGATTCCACCCTGTTCTACTCGCTTTACCTTTATATCGAGGCCTTTGCGAACCTGCGCATGGGCTATGCCTCGGCGCTGGCCTGGATCCTGCTGGTGATCATCGGCTTCTTCACGGCGATCGCCTTTGCCACCTCGAAATACTGGGTCTATTACGAGGATGAGGGTCGCTGATGTCGCAAAAGCCCATCTCGCGCCGTCAGGCCGCGCTGCGCCATGCGGTGCTGATCCTGGCCTCGATCGTGATGATCTACCCGCTTTTGTGGATGGTCATGTCGTCCTTCAAGCCCGACAACCTGATCTTTTCCGATCCGATGGCCCTGCCCGAGGCGCTCAACTGGGACAATTACGTCAACGGCTGGAATGCGCTGGCGGTGTCCTTCACCACCTTTTACCGCAACTCATTCATCATCGCGATCCTTGCGGTGATCGGCAATGTGCTGGCCTGTTCGCTGACCGCCTTCGCCTTTGCACGGCTGGAATTCCGCGGTCGCAAGATCTGGTTCGCGCTGATGATGGGCACGCTCATGCTGCCCTATCACGTCACCCTCGTACCGCAGTATGTGCTGTTCCAGAACCTTGGCTGGGTGAACACCTTCCTGCCGCTGATCGTGCCGAAATTCATGGCGGTGGATGCCTTCTTCATCTTCCTGATGGTCCAGTTCTTCCGCGGCATCCCGCGCGAGATCGACGAGGCGGCGGTGATGGACGGCTGCGGGCCGTGGCGCATCTACTGGCGGATCATGCTGCCGCTGTCGACGCCGGTGCTGGCCACGGCCGCGATCTTCAGCTTCATCTGGACCTATGACGATTTCCTGGGTCCGCTGATCTATCTCAACCGGATGCAGGACTACACGGTGCCGCTGGCGCTCAGGGCCTTCATCGACAGCTCGGGCGGGGAAAGCCTCTTCGGCCAGATGTTCGCCATGTCTACGCTGTCGCTGGTGCCGGTCTTCATCGTCTTCCTTGCGTTCCAGAAACTGCTGATCCGTGGCGTCGCCATGGGCGCGCTGAAAAGGTGATCATGTCCGACCGTTCCTTCGATTTCGCCGTCATCGGCATCAACCATGGCCATATCTACGGGCAGGTGGACCAGATGCTGGGGGCGGGTTGCCGCCTGACCAAGTTCCTCGCCCCCGAGGACGATCTTGCCGCCGCTTTCGCCAAGGCCTATCCGCAGGCCGCACGCGTGACGGATGAGGCCGCGATCCTTGACGACCCGGCCGTGCGGCTGGTGGTCGGCGCGGGCATCCCGGTCGAGCGGGGGCCGATGGCCATCCGCGCGATGCGGGCCGGCAAGGATGTGATGCTGGACAAGCCCGGCGTCGTGAACCGCGCGCAGCTTGACACGCTGCGGGCCGCGCAGGCGGAGACGGGGCAGATCCTCTCGATCCTCTATTCCGAGCACTACACCCAGCGCGCCACCGTCAAGGCGGTCGAGATGGTGCGCGCGGGCGCCATCGGGCGGGTGATCCAGACCGTGGGTCTTGGGCCGCATCGCAAGGGCAATTACGGCCGGCCCGACTGGTTCTGGGATCCGGCGCGCAACGGCTCGATCCTGACCGATATCGCCAGCCACCAGTTCGAGCAGTTCCTGTCGATCACCGGATCGACGGAGGCGCGGATCGTGAGCAGCGTGGAGGAGAATTTCGACACACCCGATCATCCCGGTTTCTTCGATTACGGCCATGCGGTGATCGCCTCGGACCATGCCACCGGCTTCATCCGGGTGGACTGGTTCACGCCGGAGGGATCGCCCGCATGGGGTGACGGGCGGCTGTTCGTGCTGGGAACCGAGGGCAATATCGAATTGCGCAAATACATGGATACCGAAGGCCGCCACGGGGGCGATCACCTGTTCCTGACCGATCACAAGGGCACGCGGCATATCGACTGCAGCACCGTGCCCCTGACCTATGGCGCCCGGCTGCGCGACGATGTGCTTGACCGGACGGCCACCGCCATGGCGCAGGACCACTGCTTCCGCGCGATGGACCTTGCGATCACCGCGCATGAAATGTCGGCCCGCCTGCCGGGCGCCCGGCCCGAGGGGGCAGCGGCATGAGCAGGCGGTTGAGGATCGGCGTCGTCGGCGCGGGGATCGGTGCGTCGCATATCGAGGGCTATCAGGCGCTGCCCGACATGTTCGAGGTCGTGTCACTTTGCGACATCAATGATGCGCGGCGGGCGGAGGTTGCGGCAAAGTACAACATCCCCGGACAGGACGCCCGGCTCGAGGATCTGCTGTCGCGCGAGCTGGATTTCGTCGATATCTGCACCCCTTCGGGCCTGCATCACGCGCAGGTGCTGCAGGCGATGCGCGCGGGCCATGACGTGGTGATCGAGAAACCCGTGGGCAACTGCCTTGCCCAGGTCGACGAGCAAATCGCGCTGGCGGCGGAAACCGGGCGGCGGGCCTGCCCGATCTTTCAGTATCGCTTCGGCCTTGGCGTGCAGCGGCTGCATCACCTGATCGCCAAGGGCGTGGCCGGTCCGGCAAGCGTGGCCACCGCCGAGACGCATTGGTTCCGGGGCGACGCCTATTACGGTGCCGCCGCCTGGCGCGGCACGTTCGACGGCGAACTGGGCGGCTGCCTGACCACCCATGCTATCCACATCCACGACATGATGTGCGAGCTGCTGGGCCCCATCGCCCGCGTCCACGCCCGCACTGCGCGGCGCGTGAACGGGAACGAGACCGAGGACATGGCCGTCCTCTCGCTTGCCTTTCAGAGCGGCGCCTTCGGCACATCCTCGGTCACGCTGGGGTCGCGCGAAGAGATGTCGCGCCTGCGCGTCTGCTTCCGCGATCTGGTCGGCGAAAGCGGGCGCGACCCCTACAATCCGGGCCACGACCCCTGGACCTTTCCGCATGACGACCCGGCCGAGGCGGCCCGGATCGCAAGGGCGCTTGAGGATTTCACCCCCTTGCCCGAACGCTTCGCGGGGCAGTTCCACCGGCTGTACCACGCCGTGACCGAGGGCGGCCCGCTGCCCGTTACGCTGGCGGATGCGCGCCGGTCGGTCGAGCTGCTGACGGCGGCCTACTGGTCGGCCCGCACGGGCGAGGAAGTGGCCCTGCCGATCGGGCCGGATCATCCCTTCTACAACGGCTGGCTCAAGACGATGAAAGAGGATCACCAGAATGGCCGGGCTTGAGCTTCGCAAGGTCTACAAGCGCTTTGCCGCGATCGAGGTGATCCACGGCGTCGACCTTGAGGTCGAACCCGGCGAATTCGTCGTCTTTGTCGGCCCTTCAGGCTGTGGCAAGTCAACGCTGCTGAGGATGATCGCGGGCCTTGAGCCGATCTCGGACGGGCAGCTTCTGATCGGCGGGCAGGACGTGACCGACGTTCCGGCGGTCAAGCGGGGGCTGGCGATGGTGTTCCAGTCCTACGCGCTTTATCCCCACATGTCGGTGCGCAAGAACCTGTCCTTCGGTCTGGAGACCATCGGCGCGCCCAAGGCCGAGATCGTGCAGAAAGTGGCCGAAGCGGCCGAGATCCTGCAGATCACCCCACTTCTGGACCGCAAGCCCGGCCAGTTGTCTGGTGGCCAGCGTCAGCGCGTGGCCATCGGCCGCGCCATCGTGCGCGAACCCCGCATCTTCCTCTTCGACGAGCCGCTGTCGAACCTTGACGCCGAATTGCGCATGCAGATGCGGGTCGAGATCAACAAGCTGCACCGCCGCCTTGGCGCGACGATGATCTTCGTCACCCACGATCAGGTCGAGGCGATGACGCTGGCAGATCGGATCGTCGTCTTGCGCGCGGGCGTGGTGGAGCAGGTGGGCACCCCGCTCGATCTTTATAACCATCCCGCCAACACCTTCGTCGCGGGCTTCATCGGCAGCCCCCGGATGAACCTTCTGGCCGCCAGCGTCACCGCGCAAAGCGGGGAGGATGTGCAGGTCACGATCGAGGGCGGCAAGTCGGTGTCGCTGCGCCTTGCCGATCCGGTGCCGGTGGGCACCAGGGTCACGCTGGGCGTCCGCCCCGAGGCGCTGGTGCCGGTGGAAGAGGGGCACGGCCTGATGCGCGGCGAGGTGCAGATCACCGAACAGATGGGCGGCGAAAGCTTCGTCTATGTCGGTTTGCCCAACGGGCGGACCGTGACGCTCGAGATTGCGGGCCAGCCCCGGATCACCCCGGGCGAGCTCATGGAGGTGGGCGTCGAAGGTGGCCGGATCCACCTTTTCGGCCCCGATGAACAGGTATTGCGGCAGGTCTGAGACCGCCCCACACAACAGGAGGCCCGACATGGCCGTGAAACGACTTGGCCTTATCATGCACGGCGTGACCGGGCGGATGGGCTATAACCAGCACCTCGTGCGCTCGGTCCTTGCAATCCGCGATCAGGGGGGGGTCACGCTCTCGGACGGCAGCCGGGTGCAGCTGGACCCGATCATCGTCGGGCGCGACGCGGGGAAAATCCGCGCCTTGGCCGAAAAGCACGGGATCGCGCGCCATACGACCGACCTTGCCGCCGCCCTTGCCAATCCCGAGGATACGGTCTTTTTCGACGCGGCCTCGACCCGCCTGCGCCCCGCGCTCCTGCGGCAGGCGATCGATGCGGGCAAGCATGTCTATTGCGAAAAGCCCGTCTCGGAAGGGCTGGACGAGGCGCTTGCCATCGCCCGCCATGCCCGCGCCAAGGGCGTCAGGAACGGGATCGTGCATGACAAGCTGTCGCTGCCCGGCCTGATCAAGCTCAAACGCCTGCGGGATTCCGGGTTCTTCGGCCGCATCCTCTCGGTCAAGGGGGATTTCGGCTATTGGGTGTTCGAGGGCGATTGGATGCCCGCGCAGCGCCCCTCGTGGAACTATCGCGCCGCCGACGGCGGGGGGATCGTGTCCGACATGCTCTGCCACTGGCGCTATGTGCTTGATAACGTGGTGGCGCCCGTCCGGTCGGTCTCGTGCCACACGGCCGTGCATATCCCCGAACGCTGGGACGAGGCGGGCCAGTCCTACAAGGCCGATGCCGATGACGCCGCCTATGCGACCTTCGAGTTGGAAGGCGGCATCATCGCCCAGATCAATTCCAGCTGGTGCACGCGGGTGCGGCGCGATGACCTTGTGACCTTCCAGATCGACGGCACGCATGGCTCGGCCGTGGCGGGGCTGCATCGCTGCTTCAGCCAGCACCGGGTGAACACGCCCAAACCCGTCTGGAACCCCGACCAGCCGCAGGCGCTGAACTTCTACGAGGGTTGGGAGGAAGTGCCCGACAACATGGTCTTCGACAACGGCTTCAAGGTGCAATGGGAAGGCTTCCTGCGCCACGTGCTTGAGGATGCGCCGTGGCATTACACGCTGCTTGAGGGCGCGAAGGGCGTGCAACTGGCGGAAGCTGGCTACCTTTCGGCCCGCGAGCGGCGCTGGGTCGATCTGGCCCCGCTCGAGGTCTGAGCAATGGCCCGCCTGATCCTGCCCGGCCCGGATGGCCTGACCGATTATCGCCTGGGCCAGCCCGGCGATTTCACCCGGCCCGATGTGGCCCCCACCCGCGTGGCCTTTGCCGCCGTCCATGTCGTGGCCGATCCCCTGGCCGAGGCCGACCCCTGGCTTGACGTTGCCATCGACTGGGACGCGACGCTCGCCTTTCGCCATCACCTCTGGTCGCTGGGCTTTGCCGTGGCCGAGGCGATGGATACCGCGCAGCGCGGCATGGGGCTGAGTTGGCCCCATGCGCTCGACCTGATCGGACGGTCGGTGCGCGAGGCGGCGAGCGTGGGCGGCAGCGTCTTTTCGGGCGTGGGCACCGATCACCTGCCCCCCGGCGCGCATCCGCTGGATGCGATCCACGCCGCCTATCTTGAGCAGTTGCACGCCGTGCAGGGGCTGGGCGGCCGCGTGATCCTGATGGCCAGCCGCGCGCTGGCCGCTGCCGCGCGCGGGCCCGATGATTACCTTGCCACCTACGCCACCGTTCTGGCCGAGGCCGATCAGCCGGTCATCATCCACTGGCTGGGCGACATGTTCGACCCGGCGCTCAGGGGCTATTGGGGGTCGCCCGATACCGACCGCGCGATGGACACCTGCCTTGCGATGATCGCGGCGAATGCGGGCAAGATCGACGGGATCAAGATCTCGCTTCTGTCGAAAGAGGCCGAGATCGCGATGCGCCGTCGCCTGCCTGCGGGCGTGCGGATGTATACAGGCGACGATTTCAACTATGCCGAACTGATCGCGGGCGACGATCAGGGCCATTCCGACGCGCTTCTGGGCATTTTCGACGCCATCGCCCCCGCCGCCGCCGCCGCCCTTGCCCATCTGGCCGCAGGGCACCGGGCGCGGTTCGACGCGATCCTGGCACCCACGGTGCCCCTGTCGCGCCACATCTTTCGCGCGCCGACGCGGTTCTACAAGACGGGCGTGGTGTTCCTGGCCTGGCTCAATGGTCACCAGTCGCATTTCACCATGATCGGCGGGCAGGAAAGCGCGCGCTCGACCCTGCATTTCGCCGAACTCTTCCGGCTGGCCGACCGGGCGGGCCTGCTGACCGACCCCGAGCGTTCCGCCGCGCGGATGGCGGATTTCCTCAAGGTGCGGGGGATCGGCTGATGCCCGACACCGCGCAACTGTCGATCAACCTTGCCACGGTGCGCCAGCAATGGGGCCTGATCGAAGCGCTGGAGGGCGTGGCCCGCGCAGGCATCCCCGCCGTGGCGCCCTGGCGCGACCAGATCGCGGCAGCGGGCCTGAAACCCGCCGTGCAACGCTTCCGCGACCTTGGCCTTGTCTGCTCGGGCCTGTGCCGGGGCGGCATGTTCCCGGCCCTTTCGCCCGAGGGCCGTGCGACGGCCCATGACGACAACCTGCGCGCGCTGGACGAGGCGCTGGCTTTCGACGCCGCCTGCCTTGTGCTGGTGGTGGGTGGCCTGCCCGAAGGCTCGCGCGATCTGGCCGACGCCCGCGCGCAGGTCGAGGACGGGATCGCGGCGCTGCTGGAGCCGGCGCGCGCCGCCGGAATGCCGCTTGCCATCGAACCCCTGCACCCGATGTATGCCGCCGACCGCGCCTGCGTGAACACGATGGCGCAGGCGCTCGACATCTGCGACAGGCTTGGCCCCGGTGTGGGCGTGGCCTGCGATGTCTATCACGTCTGGTGGGATCCCGACCTGCCCGCCCAGATCGCGCGGGCGGGGCGGGAAAGGCTCATGGCCTTTCACATCTGCGACTGGCTGCGCACCACGCGCGACCTGCTTCTTGACCGGGGCATGATGGGCGACGGGGTGATCGACATTCCGGCGATCCGTCATATGGTCGAGGCGGCCGGGTTCGAGGGCTTCCACGAGGTCGAGATATTCTCGGCCCAGGATTGGTGGACGCGGCCGCCCGAAGAGGTCTTGCAGACCTGTATCGAACGGCACCGGACCGTCTGTTAGGGGATAGCGATGGCACTTCTGGACGACGACCGGCTGTTTCCGCCCGACCCCGGCACAAGGGCGATTGCGCGGGCGATCTATGGCGGGGTGCGCGACCTGCCGATCCTCAGCCCGCATGGCCATACCGATCCGCGCTGGTTTGCCGAGGACGCGCCCTTTGCCGACCCGGCCAAGCTTTTCGTGATCCCCGATCACTATGTCTTTCGGATGCTGCATTCGCAGGGCATCGCACTTGAGGATCTGGGCATCGCCCGGCTGGACGGCACCCCGGTCGAGACCGATCCCCGCAAGATCTGGCGGCGGTTCGCGGAGAACTTCCACCTGTTCCGGGGCACCCCCTCGCGCCTGTGGATCGAGCATTCGCTGCAGGAGGTCTTTGGCATCACCGACCGGCTGTCGCCTGCCACGGCAGATGCGATCTATGACCGGATCGACGATTGCCTGCGCCAGCCCGAGTTTCGCCCCCGCGCCCTGTTCGAGCGCTTCAATATCGAGGCGATCGCCACCACCGAAGGCGCGCTCGACGATCTGCGCTGGCACCGGATGATCCGCGAAAGCGGCTGGCAGGGTCGCGTCATCACCGCTTATCGCCCCGATGCCGTGGTCGATCCCGAGGCGCCGGGCTTTGCCGGAAATGTCGCCGAGCTGGGCGCGCTGACGGGCGAGGATACGGGCACATGGGCGGGCTATCTGGCCGCCCATCGCATCCGCCGCGCGTTCTTCAAGGAACATGGCGCGACCTCCTCGGACCACGGCCACCTGACCGCGCGGACCGAGGATATGGCGCAATCCGATGCCGCCGCCCTGTTCGACAAGGCGCTGCAGGGGGCATGCACCGCCGACGAGGCCGACGCATTCCGTGGCCAGATGCTGACCGAGATGGCGCGGATGAGCCTTGACGACGGGCTGGTGCTGCAAATCCACCCCGGATCGTTCCGCAACCATGCCGCCCCGATCATGGCCCGCCATGGCCGCGACATGGGCTATGATATCCCGATGCGCACCGATTATGTCACGGCGCTCCGCCCGCTTCTGAACGCGGTGGGCGGGCGGGCCGATCTGACGGTGATCCTCTTCACGTTGGACGAGACGAGCTATGCCCGCGAACTGGCCCCGCTGGCGGGCGTCTATCCTGCGCTGCGCCTTGGCCCGCCCTGGTGGTTTCACGACAGCTATGAAGGCATGATGCGCTTCCGCGAGATGGCGACGGAAACTGCGGGCTTCTACAACACCGTGGGCTTCAACGACGACACCCGCGCCTTCTGTTCCATCCCCGCGCGGCACGATGTGGCCCGACGCGTGGATTGCGCTTTCCTTGCCGGACTGGTCGCCACCGGGCGGCTGGATCTGGACGAGGCGCATGAGGTGGCCCATGACCTGACCTATAGCCTGGCCAAATCCGCCTATCGTCTCTGAAAGGACCTTGATGCCCGACTATCCCGTGATCGAAGCCGCCCCCGGTGTCACCCGGCAGGTGCTGGCTGACAGTCCGCAGTTGATGACCGTCGCCTTCACCTTTGAAGCCGGCGCCGAGGGCGCGCTGCACGACCATCCCCATGTGCAGGCGACTTATGTGGAAAGCGGCCGCTTCGCCTTCACCATCGCGGGGCAGGAGTCGGTCGTCGGCCCCGGCGACAGTTTCGTCATCCCCTCGGGCGCGCCGCATGGCTGCCGCTGCCTCGAGGCGGGGCGCATGATCGACAGCTTCACCCCCCGCCGTGACGATTTCCTGTGATGCCCGATCCTGAAATGACCGACACCCCCCGCCTGACCCGCAGCAGCGCGCCGCGCCCCGGCACCGGCATCGTCCATCTGGGCCTTGGCGCCTTCTACCGCGCCTTCGCCGCGCCCATGGTCGCGCAGGCGATGGCGGCCTCGGGCGGGGATTGGGGGATCACCGGCGTCTCGCTCAAATCCGCCACCACGCGCGATGCGCTGGAACCGCAGGGCTGGGCCTATACCTCGGTCACGCTGGGGCCGGAGGGGGCCGAGGCGCGGGTGATCGAGGTCTTGAACGACGTCCTCGTCGCGCCCGAGGATCCGGCAAGGGTGCTGGCCGCCATGGCCGATCCGGGCGTGCGGATCGTGACGCTGACGGTGACCGAGAAGGGCTATTGCCACAACCCCGCGACAGGCCGCCTCAACCCCGATCACCCGGACATCGCCCATGACCTTGCCCATCCGCTGCCCGGCTCGGCCCCCGGCTATCTGGGGCGGGCGCGGGCGCTGCGCCACGCGGCGGGGACCCCGCCTTTTGCCGTGCTGACCTGCGACAACCTGCCGGAGAACGGCCGTCTGGTGCGCGGGATCGTGCTTGACCTTGCCGCCCGGATCGACCCCGCGCTTGCCGCCTGGATCGAGGCCGAGGGGCGCTTTCCGGCCACCATGGTGGACCGCATCACGCCAGCGACCACCGCCGATGATATCGCCATGGTGGCACGGTTGACCGGCCGGCACGACGCGGCCCCCGTCTTGCACGAACCCTTCCGCCAATGGGCGGTCGAGGATGATTTCGTGGGCGGCGCGCGGCCCGATCTTGGCGCTGCCGGGGCGGAACTCGTCGCCGATGTCACTGCGCATGAGCATATGAAGCTGCGCATGCTGAACGGCACGCATTCATCGCTGGCCTATCTGGGCTACCTTGCCGGGCACGAGACGATCGCCGAGGTGATGGCCGATCCCCCCTTTGCCGCCTTCGCCGCCCGCCTCTGGTCCGAGATCATGCCCGCCGTCGAGGCCCCGCCGGGTGTGCGCCTTGCAGATTACGCCGCGGCACTGGCTGCGCGCTATGCCAACCCCGCGATCCGCCACCGCACATGGCAGATCGCGATGGACGGCAGCCAGAAACTGCCCCAGCGCATCCTTGGTACGCTTGAAGCGAACCTTGCTGCCGACCGCCCCTCGCCGGGGCTTTGCCTCGCTCTGGCGGGGTGGATGCGCTATGTGGGCGGCGTGGACGAGGGGGGGCAGCCCATCGAGGTGAAAGACCCGCTGGCAGAACGCCTGCGCGCGCTGGCCGATGCAACCCCCGACCCCGCCGCACGGGTCGCGGCCCTTCTGGCGGTGGAAGAGGTCTTTCCCCGGACCCTTGCCGGGCAACTGAAGGCGCCCGTCACGGCCGCGGCCGAGACGCTCTGGCACAGGGGCGCTCGAGCGGCGCTCGAGGTCTGGTCGGCGACGTGACGGTCGGCCACGTGACGGTCGGTCGCGTGCATGAGTGCAGCGGCAGGTGCCCCCGTCCGGTGGCCGCACGATCATGACGAAGATCGCGGCCGTCGGTGAAGTTCGCCTCACGCGATCCTGTCGTTCGATCCCGCGCCGACCACCACCCGCCACAGGCGATCCAGAACGAAGCCGACCAGAAGGACCAGCCCGATCACCATCCCGATGCTTTCGGCCCGGAAAACGGCCTCTGACAGCGTCGGCGCCGTGCCCAGAAGCACGGCCACGGTCGACATCGCGGGCCCGATCGGTTGCGGTGCCAACATGTAGCGCAATGCCAACCCCAGCGCGCCCAGCGCTAGGCACAGGCGCAGCGCATCCGGCAGGCCCAGCGCCTCGATCCCGATCGCGATGACGACGCCGATCGCAGCCCCGGTGCCGTAGCGCCTGAGAGGGGCCGCCGCGTCAGGCCCGGGGCTCAGCGCGCGCGAGACGAACAGGATCGCGATCCAGTAGCTGTGCGGGGCCTCGATCAGGGCGACCAACAAGAGCGCCGCCCCCACCCCCAGCGCCAGGAACAGCCCCAGCCGCAGCCCCTGCCGAAAGGGTGCGGGGCGCGTGCGCAGCATGGCGGTCAGGCCAAGCCCGGCGATCACCAGATGCCCGGCGACAAGCCCCGCCGCGACGGGGAACAGCATGCGCAGGTCCGCGTCGGTGCCATGTGTGAGGGCAACGACCAGCAGGGCCAGCAGCACCATGACCGACACCCGCGTGCCGCTCTGCGCAAGCTCGATGCCCGCCGCAAGGCAGAGTGCGGCGCACAGACCCCCCAGAAGCCAGGGGCCTGGCGCAAGAAGCAGAAGCACCAGCACCGCCAGCAGCCCGGCGCCGCCCGCAACACCCCCGCGAAGGCCCGCTGACACCGTCCCATAGGCACCGACAGCCATCCCGGCGATGGCGGCCGGCACGGCGGCGAGGCCCAGGACAAGACCTGTCAGCCCACCCAGCGCCAGGCCGTCCCCCCTCACCGCCAGCACATGTCGCCAGGCAACAAGAGGCGCCGTTGCGGATGGCTCCTTGCGCCCCGACGCGGTCATGCGCTCATGCTCCGGTGATGCATGGCGCATGTCTGCGCCATCCGGCCCCGCGCGCCCGGAGTTCCGCCTGTCGTTCGCCGCCCCGTAGCAATGCAA
>JAFIEN010000044.1 GCA_020832515.1 Rubellimicrobium sp.
AGAAGGTGCCTCCGCTGGCATTCACCGTACCGCCGGTCATCGTGGTCAGGCCCGCCACATCGCCGCCCAGGAGGTTGTCGAAGGTCCCGCCGCTCACACCAAGGGTGCCGGTGATCGCGCCCTCGTTGTCGAAACTGCCCGCCGCGACGGTGACATTGCCCGCAATGGTCCCTTCGTTCCCGGTCGAGCCATTCGTATGCGTCAGGTTCCCGGTCAGCGTGGCCGCCGCTCCGATGGTGACGGTGCCGAGGGCGCTGTTGTTGATCACGTTGTTCGACGTGTTGGCGGTCACGTTCAGCGTGGCGCTGTCCCCGACCGACAGGTCGCCGAAGAAGGTGCCCCCGCTGGCGTTCACCGTACCGCCGGTCATCGTGGTCAGGCCCGCCACATCGCCGCCCACAAGGTTGTTGAACGTCCCGCCGCTCACACCAAGGGTGCCGGTGATCGTGCCGTTGTTCTGGAAGGTTCCGTTGTCAACGGTCACGTTGCCCGAGATCGTCCCTTCGTTCTCGGTCGAGCCATTCGCATGCGTCAGGTTCCCGGTCAGCGTTGCTGCCGCTCCGATGGTGACGGTGCCGAGGGCGCTGTTGTTGATCACGTTGTTCGACGTGTTTGCGGTCACGTTCAGTGTCGCGCTATCCTCGACCGTCAGGTCGCCGAAGAAGGTGCCTCCGCTGGCATTCACCGTACCGCCGGTCATCGTGGTCAGGCCCGCGACCTCTCCGCCCAGGAGGTTGATGAAGGTGCCGCCGCTCACACCAAGGGTGCCGGTGATCGTGCCGTTGTTGGCGGTTATGCCGTCGGACTGGTTGAGGTTGCCGGTCAGGGTGCCCCCGCCGGCGATCGTCACTTCCGAGGTCGCTGTGGTGCTCTCCACATTCGCCGTGACCGCGCCGGTCACGTTCAGGATGCCCGAGGTGCCGACGGAAACAAGGCCGGTGAAGGTGCCGCCGCTTGCATTGATCGTCGCGTTCTCAAGCGTCGTGGCCCCGGTGACGGTCGCGCCGATGTTCTGGTTGAAGGTTCCGCCTGTCACCCCGAGGGTGCCGGTGATCGCGCCCTCGTTGTCGAAACTGCCCGCCGCGACGGTGACATTGCCCGCAATGGTCCCTTCGTTCCCGGTCGAGCCATTCGTATGCGTCAGGTTCCCGGTCAGCGTGGCCGCCGCTCCGATGGTGACGGTGCCGAGGGCGCTGTTGTTGATCACGTTGTTCGACGTGTTGGCGGTCACGTTCAGCGTGGCGCTGTCCCCGACCGACAGGTCGCCGAAGAAGGTGCCCCCGCTGGCGTTCACCGTACCGCCGGTCATCGTGGTCAGGCCCGCCACATCGCCGCCCACAAGGTTGTTGAACGTCCCGCCGCTCACACCAAGGGTGCCGGTGATCGTGCCGTTGTTCTGGAAGGTTCCGTTGTCAACGGTCACGTTGCCCGAGATCGTCCCCTCGTTCTCGGTCGAGCCATTCGTATGCGTGAGGTTCCCGGTCAGCGTGGCCGCCGCTCCGATGGTGACGGTCCCGAGGACGCTGTCGTTGATCACGTTGTTCGACGTGTTGGCGGTCACGTTCAGCGTGGCGCTGCCCTCGACCGTCAGGTCGCCGAAGAAGGTACCCCCGCTGGCGTTCACCGTGCCGCCGGTCATCGTGGTGATGCCTGTCACCTCTGCGCCGGAGAGGTTGTTGAAGGTGCCGCCCGAAACGGTCAGCGTGCCGTCGATTATCCCCAGGTTGTCGGTTGTCCCTCCGTCCTGGGAGAATGGGCCGGTGATGGAGCCCACCGCCAGGTTCTCGAACTCTCCGCCACCGACAAAGACCGTGCCGGTGATCCCGCCACTGTTCTCGATCGTGCCGCCGGCTTGGCTGATCGCGGAAGTGATGGTGCCGAGGTTCGTCAGGTTGCCGGTATTCGTGACGAAGATCTCTTCGGTGATCTGCAACACGCCGGTGGGATTGACCGTGTAGCTGCCGCCCGCAATCACGAGGCTGTTATAGGTCGCAGCCCCCGAAAGGACGGGCTGGTTCGCCAGGCTGTCCACAACTACCGCGACGTTATCGGTGGGTAGGGGCAGAGCGTCGGTATCCCAGTTCTCCCCGTTCTGCGCGTCGGTATCCGTGTCGCCGTCCCAGACCACCTGCGCGACGACCGCTTGCGGCGCCCAGAGAAAGACCGCAACCAGTGCAAGGGCCGTTCCATTCAGGAGGCGCGGGCCACCGTGATCGGACTGCTTGGGCAATGTGGCGAAAATCACAGGGAATACTCCCGAACCGGGCCGGAATGGTTAATGCGACGTTTGCATGCGGGTGCTTGACTGCCAAGGAAACTCTGACCGATGATAAGGGGCGGGATTTCGAAAGCGCCGGGTTGCGGCGGGCCGGGCACAGTTTCAGGCAGGACTGCGAACAAGTTTCGGGCAGTAAGTCGTTGCAGGGCCGCGCCGACTGGCCTGACTGTGGCGGGTGACGGTCCGGGTTTCAGGGGGTTCCATGAATTTGAGGCTTACCCAGGCTAATCGAACCGGTCGATTGACCACCGATCTGGGCGAGGATGTGCTGCTGCTGCTGCGCTTCTCGGGGACGGAGTACCTGAACGGCCTGTTCGAATTCACCGTCGAGGCGCTGTCCGCCACGCATGATGTGAATTTCAACGCGCTCATGGGAACGCATGCCACGGTCGAGCTCGAGACCGACCACCACGGCCCGAGGGTCTTCGACGGGATCGTCACATCGGCGGCATGGTCGGGCGTGGAAGACGGCGGGCACCGCTTCACGCTGACGCTGCGGCCGTGGTTCTGGCTTGCCGGGTTCCGGCGCAACCAGCGCATCTTCCACAATCGCAGCGCGCCCCAGATCCTGGGCGAGCTTGTGCGAAGATATTCGGATCTGGGTGCGCCCGCCTTCGCCAGCAGGTTGACGAGGAAGTATCCGCCGCTGGAATACACGGTGCAATATCAGGAATCCGACCTCGATTTCGCCCGCCGCCTGATGGAGCGGTTCGGGATCAGTTTCCATTTCGCCCATGCCAAGGGCACGCATACGCTTGTCCTGACCGACATACCCGAGGAGCATGCCCCGATCGCCGGCGGATCGCGCCCCTATGTCGGCATCCTTGGCGAAAGGCATGCCGAAGAAGAGCATTTCTGGTCCTGGAGCGAACAGAGCAACATGACGACCGGGGCGACCCGGCTGATCGACTACAATTTCAAGGATCCGAACGCCGGCATGGAGGTCGCGCATCTGGGCGATGCGGAGTATCCCAACGGCGATATGGAAAGCTTCGAATATCCGGGCGACTACGGCACCCAGTCCATGGGGGAACATGTCGCCCGGCTGCGCACCTCGCAATCGCGCGGCGGAGACAGGCGGGCACATGCGATCGGGCGTTGCCTGTCGCTGGGCGCGGGCATGACGATGAAGTTGACTGGCGACCAGATCCCGGGCGTCAAGGACGAAGGCTATCTCTGCCTGTCGGCGACCCACAGCTACTCGGCACAGGCCTATGACACGGTTGGTGCCGCGGCCCCGGCCAACGACGATCCGACCTATACCGGATCCTATGTCCTGATGCCCTCAAGCGCCCCGATGGCCCCCCCCCGCGGGACCGCGATCCCGCGGGTGCATGGTCCTCTGACGGCCGTTGTCGTGGGGCAGGACGAAATCGACTGCGACGAATTCGGGCGCATCCTCGTGAAGTTCCACTGGGATCTTGCGGGCGCCAATTCCATGCGCTGCCGCGTGAGCCAGGCCTGGGCCGGCCAGGGCTGGGGCGGCATGGTCATTCCAAGGGTCGGGATGGAGGTGATCGTCGAATTCATCGACGGCGATCCCGATTACCCGATCGTCACCGGCTGCGTCTACAACGGGCTGAACATGCCGCCCTATACGCTTCCCGACAACAGGACGCGCGCCACGCTCATGTCGAAGACGCATGGCGGCGAGGGTTTCAACGAACTGCGTTTCGAGGACGGGAAGGACAAGGAAGAGGTCTTTGTCCATGCCCAGAAGGACATGAACGAAAAGGTCCGGAACAACGCGACCCGAAGGGTCAATGTCAACCTTGTCGAAAGCATCGGGAACAACCGCGGGGTCGAGGTGCACAACAATGCCTTCGATGTCGTCGGAGGAGACTATTCACTGAACGTCGGCCCCGGTCAGCGCGGCCGGTTCAGCCCGTCGGGCTGTGACACCGATACCCAGGGGATCGGGGCCGAAGGTGAGGGGCTGGGCAAGTTGGGTCAGGGCCCGCAGGGCGAGGGGAACATGGAACTGAGCATCGCCAACAACCTTTCCGAAAGCATCGGCAACAACCATTCGGAAGCCATCGGCCGCAACAAGGCCTCCACGGTGGGCCAGGACTACTACATCGACGCGGGCAAGCAGTTCGTGCTGGATGTGGGCGAGAAGATCACCATCAAATGCGGGCTGAGCGTGATCACCCTCGACAAGTCGGGCTCGGTGTCGATCAACGGCAAGGCGATCGACCTCAAGGGGAACTCGACGGTCACGGTGAAGTCCAGTGCCGTCAAGATCAACTGACGGGCGGCCGGACAGGCGGGCAGGGGGGTGGAAATGGGTTCTCGCGGGTCTTGCCGCATTCGTGCTTTTGTCGGCTGCGGCCTTCCATGCCCAGGCGCAAACCGATCCGCCCTCCGGAGGCCTGTCCATGCCTGATGCCACGCCCCGTGCCGACCGTCTGTTTCCCGCCGACGAACCCGAGGTGCTTGCCCTTGCGCGGCGCATCGAGGCGGGCGAGGCGATCACCCTGACCGACCTTGCCCCCGTGGCGGACATGATCGACCGGCGCTATGGCGACGACATCACGCTGCTGTTTCACTCTGTCGCCTCGGGCAATGTCGCGGCGGTCGACGCGATCCTTGCGGCGGGGGCCGATACGGGAATGACGGACAAGGCGACCGGATCGACCCGGGATTTCGTCTATTACCTGACCCTGCCCGGCGGCCCCTTGATGGAAATGGACGAGATCAACGAGATGATCCGCTCCTACCTGCGCCATGGCGGCAATCCGGATGCAACGACGCGGGGCAACCTGCAGCAGCCTCTGGTCGCGGCGCTTGCTGTCATCAGCAACGAGGAGGGGATCGACATCCTTCTCGGAGCCGGGGCCGATCCCTGGGCCTGGGCGCTGAACAACGGGCGGCGCTACGGGACGGCGATGTCCTACCTTGCGTGGGAGGAACGCAACTTTCCCCTCATCGACCGGCTGATCGACCGGGGCCTTTTCGACGCGGTGCCACAGGACCGGCTCGAGGATTTCCTGGATGCGCTTGGCGGATATGCACAACGCGGCGACGACCAGAGCCTTGGCATCCAGCGGATCGCGATGCGCGTCCTCAAGCGCAATCCCCATTACGTCGAAACCTCGGACGAGGCGCGCACGGCCAGCATCTTTCGCAACCATTGGGAAGATCCGCCCGCCACGATCCCGTGGGACATCATCCGCTCGGGCGCCGTGCAGTGACGGGAACCCTTGGCATCAGCGGCAGCAGCCAATGGGAATCCTGCTGGCGGCAGGCCTGCTACATGGCGCAGCATGTCTACAGCGACCCCGCCCCGCCCGGCGGCTTTTCCACACAGTGGCCCGACAAGATCGCCGAGGTGGACCGCAACTGGGAGGAATGGAACGAACTGGACGAACAGTCCGGCTCGGGTTTCGTGGCCCGGCTGTTCAAGGTCCGTGGATGGGATCCTGACGCGCCGGAATCCCCGGTCTGCCCGCCCTGCCTTGCCTTTCGGGGGACCGATTTCGACGACATGCGCGATATCGCCATCGCGCCCAAAGTCACCATCATGGGATTTACCGTCTTTGACACGATCATCTCGATGGACGAGAGGATCGACGCCAGCGTGGGCCGCGATGCGCTTGTCAACCGGGGGTTTTCGGCGGTTCCGATCTATTCGGATTCCGGAACCGTCTGGGTCGAAGGGGCCAACTTCGGCATCCGCGCACCTTTTCCGGTGTCGATAGAACTTGAGATCCTGACCCGTTCGGACGGTGACTGGCTGTCGAACATCATGCAGGGGCTGGGGCGCAGGTCGCAGCAATACGAACAGGCCAAGCTCTATGGCCGGCGCATCGTGCCGCAGTTCATCCGGCCCCTCGCGGTCAAGCGGCTCGAGATCACGGGGCATTCGCTGGGCGGCGGGCTTGCCGCCGCCGTCTGCACGGTTCTCAGCCGCGAGTTTCCCTTCGTCTTCTTCCACGCCATCACCTTCAACGCGGCCGGCGTGCATGCCAATACCGTGGCCCCCGCTTCCCTTGGGTCGGGGTCGATTGACAATTTCACCGTCGAGGACGAGATCCTGACCACGGTCCAGAGCTTCACCTCGCAGATCCCGGTTGCGGGGGCGATCTTCCGGATGGCCGAGCGGACCATCGGTCAGCGCGGGATGCCCCCCGCGCTTGGCACCATGCAGGTCGTGCGCGGCGAAAGCCCCGGAGGGCACGGGCTTGGCCCAAGGGGCAGCACCCTTCCCAACCTGTTTCCCATCGCCGAGCAGACCCTTGTGACCAGCCATGTCAGGGGGTTCCGCATTCTGCTCGAGATCGACAGGATGCTGGCGGGATCGCCCTCGGTCACCCAGTTCGGCAACCGCTTTCTGGAGTGGCTGAACCGCAACTACCGCGAGCGGGCCCTTGCCACGGCGGAAACCACGCTGGGCGTGATCCCGATCTGGCGGCTCTATCAGGAAATGGGTCGCCACATGATGCGCGACATACAGCCCGAGATCGACACGATGACGCGGGTGATGCTTGCATCCGTCAGCTATCACAGCATGGATGTGGTGATCGCGACCTACGAGAAGCGGTTCCGCAGGTCATGACGGCGCGAAAGGGGACCGGCCGATGAAACTCTCGTCGCTTCTGCCGGTCGCGGCGATGTATTTCCGGCATTGGCATACCGACGATACCGAGGTCGGGATCGTCGTCGCCAAGGCCGAGTTCCGCCCCGACGAGACGGGCAAGTTCCGTGCCGTGCCCAAACCCGCGCCATTGTGCCTTGTCGATGAATTCGAGGGCGACCCCGCCACATCGCCGCTTCTGCGCGAGCAGGAGATCTCGCCGGGCAAGCGGGGCACCGACCTCACCATCCGGGCGATCGCCCGCGCGCCGGGGGGCAAGCCGCTGCCCGACTGGGCGGTCAGTGTCCGCATCCCCGACCGGCTGTATTACGAATTCCGCGTGCGCGGTCCGTCGGAATGGCGGCGGGGGCTTCTGGGCTGGCGCCAGAGCGACCCGGAACCGATGACCGAGATGCCGATCTCGTATGCCTATGCCTTTGGCGGCCCCGCCCGCGGCAATCCCGAGATGGAACACCCCCCCGTCTTCGAAGAGAACCCCGCCGGCCTTGGCCATGCCACCTCCGAAAGCCTTGCGGGCAAGCAGAGCTTTGCCGCGCCCCGGATCGGGGCCCTTGCCGAATTCATTGCCGCCGAACCGGGGCAGCAAATGACGGTCCATGGCTTCGGCCCCATCGCCAAGGCGTGGTTGCCGCGGCGGGGCTTTGCCGGCACTTTCGACGAGAACTGGAAGACAACGCGCCACCCCCGCATGCCGCGCGACTATGACCTTGCCTTCTGGAACGCCGCCCCCACGCCCTTGCAGATCGTTCCGGGCCTTGCCGGGACGGAAAGCATCCTGCTCCAGGGCATCCGCCACGCGCCCGAACCTGTCGCCCTGACCCTGCCCGGGGTCCGTCTGCATCTTCTGGCCCGGGGCGAGGGCGGCAACGAAGAGCGTGTGTCCCTCACGCTCGACACCGTTGACCTTGACCTGCGCGCGCCTGATGCCGGCGCTGCGATCATGACTCTGGTCTGGCGCGGTCTGGTGACCGGACCGGGCAGGTTCCAGTCGGGAGAAATCCAGAGCGAACGGATCGGAGACAGATAGATGGAACAATCCGCAGCCCGCAAGGCCGGCAAGGGCGGGCAGATCGTCTGCCTTGCCCCCGATGTCTGCAACACCCCCTCGCCGACCGGACCGGTGCCGGTGCCCTACATGATCGTCTCGATGCTGGACTGGGCACAGCGGACCGTAGCTTCGACCAAGCTCGGCGATCAGGAAGCCTTCACCATGAACAGCCGCACGAACAAGGTCACCGGGGACGAACCCGGCACCGTCGGCGGGGTGGTCTCGGGCTGCAACATGGGCTGGTGCCGTCCCATCTCGAGCAAGTCGAACGTCTTTGTCGAGAACTTCCAGGTGATCCAGAACGATTGTCTGTTCGAGATGAACTGCAGCGGTCCCGAAGGTCCGGGCAACACGGTCGGGCGGCTGCTCTATTTCGACACGCCGTGACCGTGGCCCGTCAAGGTCCCGTCACCTGCCGTCCAGCCGGTCAAGGATCGCCTCGGCCGTTCGCACATCCGTCACAAGCGCCGAGACAAGCCCCGCACGCGCCGCGCCGATGATCGAGGCGGCCTTCGCCTCGCCCGAGGCTAGCGCGATGGACAGGCGCGCCTTGCGCAGCTGCGCGGGGCTGACGGCGATCAGCCGGTCCGATCCTTCCCATGACAGGATGCCGCCATCGGCATCGAAGTAATGGCGGATCACGTCGCCCGCCGCCGCGACAAGCCCCTGTTCGCTGGCCGTGGCGACACTGGCCTCGGGCGGGGTCAGGGCCGGGGGCAGGCCCACACCCACGACCGCGACATCGATCCTGTCCCAAAGCGCCACAGGTGCCGCGATGGCCGGGTCCGACAGGAACAGGTCGCGCGCGCCGGCCGCCGGCAGATAGGGCGCATGGACGAAATGCGCCCGGCCCCCGGTCTGTTCGGCGGCGATGCGGACGAATTCGTTGATCTGGAAATGCGGCGCCTCCTGCGACAGGCCACCGGTCGCCGCGACCACATCCAGCCCGGGGATGACCGGCAGCCCCGCCCGCACGACCGCCCGGATCGCCCGGCCCCAGCCGATGGCCAGGACCGATCCCGGGCCCAGCCCGGCCTCGGTCAGAAGGGCCGCAAGCGGGGTGGCCAGTGCCCCGGGAAGGGTTGCCGCCGGCACATCGCAGACCGCCACACGGGCCAACCCAAGCCGCCCGGCGATATCGCGGGCCAGGGCATCGGGTGGGCTCAGGTCGCGCACCTCGATCCGCACGATCCCTTCGGCCCGCGCCCGTGCCAGCAGCCGCGAGATCGTCGCGGTGGACAGGCCAAGCTGGCGTGCGATCTTCACCTGGCTGAGGTCGGCGAGGTAATGCAACCGGGCAACCGTATGAAGCAGGGCGCGGTTTTCGCCGGGATCCTGAGTGGCGGGGGTGGGCAGGTTGCAATTCCTTTCTGCAACGTGTTACAGGGGCGCGTCACGTTCTTATCGCCGATCCGGCAGGACCTGACAATCCGCAAGAGAACAAGGGACAGCGTATGGCACCGATGACCACCGCCGAGCGGCGCGGATATCAGCAGATCTGCGGCGCGCACGGGGCCATGATGGTCATCGCCTGCGACCAGCGCGGCGGGATGCGTCAGGTCCTGTCCGATACCGAGGAAGGCCGCGCCGCCATCACCAATGCCATGCTGGGCGAAACCAAGATGGACATCGCCCGCTACCTTGCGCGGCATGCCGGCTGCGTGCTGGTCGATCCGGTCTGTGCCGTCCCCGCGCTGGTGGACGAGGGCGTGCTCGACCGCACCACGGCGCTTCTGATCGGGATCGACGCCTCGGGCTTTGACCTGACGCCCGAGGGTTACCGGCTCTCGAACATGGTCGAGGGCATCACCGCCCGCCGCGTGCGCGAGCTTGGCGGGACGGGAACGAAGGTGATGGTCTACCTGCGCGCGGACACCCCCGCCGCCAATGACCGCAACCTTGCCACCTTGCGCCGCGTGATCGAGGATCACGCTGCCGAAGACCTGCTTCTGGTGGTCGAGTTCCTGACCTATGCCCTTCCCGACGAGGCACCCGAAGCCTATCGCGACAAGACGCCCGAGCTTATCGAGGGGGGATCGCGCCTCTGCCTCGATCTGGGGGCGAAGGTTCTGAAAATTCCCTATCCCGGAACGGCCGCCGCCTGTGCCAATGTGACGGCGATGGCGGGCGCGGTACCCTGGGCGGTGCTGTCGGCCGGTGTCGATCACGCAACCTTTCTGGGGCAGGTGGAGACGGCGATGGAAAACGGCGCATCGGGGGTCATCGCGGGGCGGTCGCTCTGGAAGGACTGCATCTCGCTGGATCGGGCGGTCACGAAGGAGCGGCTCGAGACAGTCGCCCTGCCGCGCCTGCGCGAATTGCAGGCGGTGATCGCCCAGGCTTTTCCCCCGGCCTGACCGTGACCGGCTTTCGCCGCGCCCCCCGTCATGCCATCGGCATCGACATCGGCGGCACCAACATCCGCGCGGGCCTTGTCGACGAGGGCGGCACGATCCTCGCCCAGACCCTCCTGCCCAGCCACCCCGATCCCGAAACGGTCCTCAGGCGCTGCCTGTCGTTGATCGCCGATCTCCGCGGGCCGGAGGTCGCGGCCATCGGAATCGGCATCCCCGGTCAGGTGAATGCCGCGACCCGGATGGCACTGTCGGGCGGCTATGTGGACCTGTCCCCCCTGCCTTTCGCCGCCCTCGTGGAACGGGCGGCCGGCCTGCCCGTTGCGGTCGAGAACGATGCCGCCATGGCGCTTCTGGCCGAGGCCGCCTTTGGTGCGGCCAAGGGGCAGCCCGATGCCGTGATGCTGACCATCGGCACCGGCATCGGGGGCGCGGTGCTCGAGGGTGGCCAGCTTCTGCGCGGACAGGCGACGGCGGGGCAGCTGGGCCATGTCGTGGTGCAGATCGACGGGCCGCACTGCGTCTGCGGACGGCAGGGCTGTGTCGAGACGCTGAGTTCCGGCACCGCCTTTGCCCGCCATCTGACGGATGCGGGCCTGCCCCCCCACACGCGCGCCGAAGACCTGCTGACCCGCACCGATACGGTCGCACAAGGCGTGATCGCCCGCTGGGCAAGGCCACTGCGCGCGGCACTCGACAGCCTGATCACCATCTGCAATCCGGGCGTCGTGGTGATCGGCGGGGGCGCGGGCGGGGCGATGGTCAAGGCGCTCGACCGTTTTCCGCCTGCGCGGTCGTGGTTCGACGCGCCTGTCCTGGCCGCGACGCTGGGCGATGATGCGGGCGTGATCGGCGCGGCGCTGGCGGGCCTGCGCGCCCTGCCTGCGCCGCGTGTCAAACGTCTGGTCATGGTCAACGGCGTGCCCGCCAGCGGCAAGAGCGGGGTGGCAAGCGCGCTCGCCGGGGCGACGGGCTGGCCGCTTCTTACGCTCGATACGGTGAAGGGGCCGTTCCTGCAGGAGCTTGCCCCGGTGGACCGCCCGGTGAACCGCACCCTCGGCAGGGCGAGCCTCAACGCGATGTTCGACATTCTGGCCGAGGCAAGCGGGGGCACCTTCCTGATGGACGCCTGGTTCGGTTTTCAGCCACGCGATGTGGTCGAGGCCGGTCTTGCCCGCGCGGGCCTATGGGGCGTGGCCGAGGTCTGGTGCGACGCCCCGCCCGATCTGGTCGGCGCCCGCTACGCCGCCCGTGTGGCGATGCGCGGGCCCGGCCATCCGGGCCTCGAGTATGTGCCCGAACTTGTGGCGCTGGCGGCACGGGCCGAACCGCTGGCCCTTGGCCCGGTCCTTCGGGTGGCGACCGACGGCCCGGTCGATACGGGCGCGATCCTCACATGGCTCGACAGCGGAATTTGGCAAAATTCCGCCCCGCCCCCCTGATGAGCTCGCGCTGAGGCCGCACCGGAATTTTGCAAATTCCGGTAACCCGGCCGCAGCGTCACACCCCGATATGGGCCGTCAGCCCCCCGTCGATGCGGAAATCCGCCCCGGTGACGAAGCTTGCCGCATCGGAACAGAGATAGGCCACCATCTCGGCCACTTCCTCGACCGTGCCGACGCGGCCCACCCGATGGGCCGCGCCGAAGGCGGGGCTCATGTCCTCCAAGCTCTGCCCGTCCATGGCCCGCTGCGCCGCGCCATATTCCAGAAGCGGCGTCCGGATCGACCCCGGGCTGATCGAGTTCACCCGCACGCCATGTTTCGCGCAATCCACCGCCATGGCCCGCGTCATCGCATGGACGGCGCCCTTGGTCGTGGCATAGCCCAGCACGCCATACTGGTTCATATGCCCCTGGACCGAGCTGATGTGGACGATCGCGCCCCCCCGCCCCTTCATATGCGGCCAGGCGAAATGGCTGGTCAGGAAGCTGCCCCGCAGGTTCACGTTCATCACCCGGTCCCAGCCCGCGATGGTCGTCGTCTCAAGATCGCCATAGGTCTGGATGCCTGCGGCATTGATCAGGAAGTCGATCCCCGGTGCGGTCTCCATCACCTCCGCGACCCAGGCCTCGACCTGCGCCTCGTCGGCCACATCGACATGGGCGACATGCAGCCCCGCCCCCGCCTCGTCCGCCACCCGGTTGGCGGCCCGGTCGATGCCGCAAAGATGCACCTTGGCCCCCCCGCGCGCCAGCCGCAGCGCCGCCGCCAGCCCCATCCCGCTCGATCCCGTGACCAGCGCCGTCTTGCCGGTGAACTCCATCACCTGACCCCCTCAGTTGCCCCTCAATTGACCGACGGATGCGACAGGGCGGCAATCACCCCGCGCAACTCGGCCAGCCCCTTCAGCCGACCGATGGCAGAATAGCCCGGCTGGGTCTGCTTGTCCTGATCGTCCAGCAGAAGATGCCCGTGATCGGGGCGGAACGGGATCTCGGCATCGCCCCGCCCCTCTGCCCGCCGCCGCGCCTCTTCGGCCAGCAGGTTCCGCAGGATCGTGACCATATCGGTATCGCCCGCAAGGTGATCGTCCTCGACGAAAGATCCGTCCTCCTCGGTCGTGACATTGCGCAGATGGACGAAATGCACGCGGTCCGCGAAGGCCTCCAGCATCGCCGGCAGATTGTTGTCGCGCCGCGCGCCGAGCGATCCGGTGCAGAAGGTGATCCCGTTCTCGACCTCGGGCACCGCATCGAACAGCGCCTGGTAATCGTCACGGGTCGAGACCACGCGCGGCAGGCCGAACAGCGGAAAGGGCGGATCGTCGGGGTGGATGCACATCCGCAACCCATGCTCCTGCGCGACCGGGATGATCGCCTTGTGAAAGGCCGTCAGATTGGCGCGCAGATCCTCGGGCCCCGTATCGGCATAGCGCGCGATCACGGCGGCGATGCCTGCCCGGTCGTGGCTGTCCTCCGACCCCGGCAGGCCCGCGATGATCGTCGATTCCAGCCGGGCGATCTGATCGGCCGAAAGCCCGCTCACATAGTCCTGCGCTTTCGACAGCAGATCGGCCGGATAATCCCCGGCCGCACCCGGCCGTTCCAGCACGAACACGTCATAGGCCACGAACCCCACCATGTCGAAGCGCAGCGCCAGCCCGCCCGAGGGCATGGGATGGCGCAATTCCGTCCGCGTCCAGTCGACCACCGGCATGAAGTTGTAGCAGATCGTCCGCACCCCGGCGCGGGCCAGCCGCCGCATCGTCTCGGTGAAGGCGGCGATCGCTTCGGCGGCATCCGGCCCGCCCAGCTTGATCGCATTGGGCACCGGGATGCTTTCGACCACCGACCAGCGCAGCCCAGCCCCCTCGATCATGGCCTTCCGCTCGGCGATATCCGCCTCGGGCCAGACCTCGCCCCGGTAATGCTGATGCAGCGCCGAGACAACGCCCGTCGCCCCCGCCTGCCGCACATGCGCAAGGCTCACCGGATCGTTCGGCCCGAACCACCGCCATGTCTGCTCCATCCTGTCCTCCTCCGGGTATCGCCTCATTGATTGGACCAGATCATGGTCTTAGGTCCAACAAAAGCCGTCTCGAACATTCCATAATTCCAAAACTCGCCCCTTGCCAGACCTTTGGTCGTACCGCTAACATCCCTTGGTCCAATAAATGGAATCGTCCATTGGCCGCTTTCGCCGCCCTTGCAGCAGAGCCTTCTGCCGAATCCCGTGTCGGGGCCGTGCCACAGCTTGTGGCCCAGCTGCGCGAGATGATTCGCGCCGAGGGCCTTGTCACCGGCGACAATCTTCCCACCGAACGTGACCTTGCCGAACGTTTCGGCGTGGCCCGCAACACGGTGCGCGAGGCGATCGGCGTCCTGCGCGCCTATGGCGTGGTCGAGGTGCGCCCCAAGGTCGGCGCGGTGCTGATCAACCGGCATCTGTCGGCCGCGCTCGACGTCTTCTCCTTCCAGCTCACCATCTCGCCCGAGACTTTCGCCGATATCCAGGGCTTCCGGCAACTGGTCGAACTGGGCCTCTACGACCTGCTCGACGCGCGCATCACGCCCCAGGATCTTGAAGCGCTCGAGGGGCATAACGCGGCCATGCTGCATGCCCCCACCGTCCCTGATTGCGCGGCCGCCGATTACGCCTTCCATCACCGGCTTGTCACCATCGCGGGCAATGCCACGCTGTCGGATGTCTACCGCATCATGGAACCGGTGATCCTGCGCCTGATGGAGACGGGCAAGGAAACCCGTGGCCGCACATTGGCGCATCGCAGCCATGAAGAGATCATCCGCGCCCTGCGCGACCGCGACCGGCTGGCCTATAATTATTTCATGGCCGATCACCTGCGTCAGGGGCTTGGCTTCTTCAACACGGAGGGTGCCGCATCAAGGGAATGACCCGGAGCTGCAAGCCGGGATCCGCACCGGGAAGGGTGCAGAAATCTCTTGCAGAAAGGAATTGCACTTAACGTCCCGACGGGGCAGAAGTGTGTTTGCGACATCGAAACCGGCCCCCGCCATCGACCGAAACAAGGTGCAGGGGTCCACTCTGGGAGGAGAGAGAATGAAGCGCCGTTCAATTCTTGGGGCAGCCGCGCTTGCGGCCCTTACCACCGCCTTCAACCCGGCAGCCGCCGTGGCCGACGATCACGCATTCACCATCGCGCTGATCCCGGGTCTGACCACCGACGCCTTCTACATCACGATGGAGCGCGGCGCCCGCGCCGCCGCCGATGCGCTGGGTGTCGAACTGGTGTTCCAGGGTGCGCCCGATTTCAACCCGGTGACGCAGGTGCCCGTGCTCGATGCCGTCATCGCCCGCGCCCCCGACGCGATCCTGATCGCGCCGACCGACACGGTCCAGCTGATCGAGCCGCTGCGCCGCGCGCATGAGGCCGGGATCCCCGTCATTACCGTTGACACGTTCATCGGCTCGGGCGTCTATCAGACGGGCGCGGGCGATGCCGATTTCCCGCTGTCCTACATCGCCTCGGACAACGTCCTTGGCGGCCGGATCGCCGCGCGCGCGCTTGCCAATGCGATCGGCGGCGAGGGCAAGGTCTTCGTGTCGAACGTCAATCCCGGCATCTCGACCACCGACCAGCGCGAAGAGGGCTTCAAGCTCGAGATGGCCGAGAACTTCCCCGGCGTCGAAGTGCTGGAAACCCAATTCAACGAAAATGACGCCAACAACGCGGCCAGCCAGCTTCAGGCCGTCTTCGCCCGCAACCCCGATCTGCGGGGCGTCTTCGGTGCCAACCTGTTCTCGGCGCTTGGCAGCGCCAATGGTGTCGAACAGGCCGGCCAGACCGGCAACATCCGTGTCGTCGCCTTCGACGCGCCCACCTCGATCGTCGACAATATCGAATCCGGCCTTGTCGATGTCGCCATCGCCCAGCACCCGGCCGAGATCGGCTATTTCGGCGTGGTCGCAGCCTTCGCCCATCTGACCGGCCAGTCGATCCCGGTCGCCATCGGCACTGGCTTCACGATCATCGACGCCGGCAACGTCAACGATCCCGAGGTCGCCCGGTTCATCTATTCCGACTGACCGACCAAGAAGCCAGGGGCAAGGGGCGACAAGCGACCTTACCCGGCCAGCACGACACCGCCGGGCCCCATCCAACGGGGCCCGGCGTTCCTGATCGCTGATACAGGCACCCAATGACCAGCAGCCCCCAGCCGCCTGCCCCCGGATCGTCGGGATCCGGCCCCTCGGCAGACCAGATCGCCATCGCCCCGCCCGCCGATCACGGCGCAGGCAAGCTTTCGCTGCTGCAACAGATCGCCCTCCTGCGGGCCTGGCTCTTCCTCGCCGCCCTGATCCTGGGGTTCGAGATCTGGGCAAGGGCCGATTTCGGCGGCACCTTCCTGTTCAACCCGTTCAACGTCCAGTCGATCGCGATCTTCGCCGTGGTGCCGCTTCTGCTGGCAGCCGGGCAGACCTTCGTCATCATCTCGGCCGGGATCGACCTGTCGCTGGGCTTCATCATGGGGCTGGCCGCCGTCGTCGCGGCCCATACGGTCAACTGGGCAGGCGGCTTCATGTCGCCGCCGATGGCGGTGGTGATGGGCGTCTGCGCCGCCATCGCCGTGGCCACGATCCCCGGCCTGATCAACGGCCTTCTCGTGGCGCGCCTCAAGGTGCCGCCCTTCATCGGCACGCTGGGCATGTTCGGCGTCTGCCGGGGGGCGGCCTTTCTTCTGGCCAACGGCACCACCGTCCCGGTCCGCAACAGTGCACTCTCGGCGATCGGCAACGGCCGCTTCATGAACGTGCCCTATATCGTCATCATCGCGGTCGTCTTTGTCCTGATCCTGCACTACCTGCTCAGCCAGACCCGCTTCGGCCAGCACAACTACGCCATCGGCGCCAACGAACAGGCCGCCCGCCGCGCCGGCATCGACGTCAAGGGCCACCTGACGAAACTCTACGTCCTCTCCGCCGTCTGCGCGGGCCTTGCCGGTTTCCTCTACACCGCCCGCTTCAGCGCCGGGGCCGCACAGGCGGGCGAGCCGCTGTTGCTTGATTCCGTCGCCGCAGTCGTGATCGGCGGGGCCAGCCTCTTCGGCGGGTCCGGCACGATCCTCGGCACCGTGGCGGGCGCGCTGGTGATCGCGGTGATCCAGTACGGGCTGGTCTTCCTCAACGTCAAACCCTTCTGGCAGTTCATCTCGGTGGGCGTCGTCATCATCATCTCGGTCCTGATCGACCAGGCGCAACGCAACTACGGCGGGGGGCGGCAAAGTGAGTGAACCCCTTCTCGAGGTCCGGCACCTCTCCAAGAATTTCGGCGCGGTGCAGGCGCTGCAGGATGTCTCCCTCGCCGTCGCCCCGGGCGAGGTGGTGGCACTCGCCGGTGACAACGGCGCCGGCAAGACTACCCTCATCAAGGCCATCTCCGGCGTCTACCGCCCCTCATCGGGAGAGATCCTGCTCAAGGGCCAGCCGGTCGATTTCGGCAGCCCGCAAGAGGCCCGCGAACAGGGGATCGAGACGATCTACCAGGACCTCGCGCTTGCCGACAACCTCTCCATCGGGGCCAACATCTTTCTGGGGCGCGAACCGATGCGCCGCGCCTTCGGCTTTCTCCCCGTCCTCGACCGGCGCAAGATGGCCGAGGCCGCGAAAGAGACCATGGCCCTCCTCGATTTCCACGTGAACCGGATGGAGGCGCCGGTCTCCAACTTCTCCGGCGGCCAGCGGCAGGCCGTCGCCATCGGCCGCGCCGTCTACTGGAACGCCCAGATCCTGATCATGGACGAACCCACCGCCGCCCTCGGCGTCCCCGAACAGCGCAAGGTGATCTCGCTGATCCATCAGCTCAAGGCCCAGGGCCGCGGCGTGATCTTCATCAGCCACAACCTGCAGGACATCTTCGCCGTCTCCGACCGAATCGTCGTCCTGCGCCGCGGCGTGGCCGCAGGGGAACGGCGGATAGCCGAGACGACGCATGACGAGGTCGTCAAGCTCATGGTGGGCGGCTGAGCGATGCCCGCCCCGACTAAAGCCCCCCTCATCGCCTCGCTGGGCGAGCTTCTGGTCGAATTCGTCTGCACCGCGCAGGACACGCACCACCTGACCCCCGCCCCCTACGCGGGTCCCTTCCCCAGCGGCGCGCCCGGCATCTTCATCGACCAGGCCGCCCGCCTCACGGGCCGCGCCCTCTTCGCCGGTGCCGTGGGCGACGATGCCTTCGGCCGCGTGATCCTGAACCGCCTGCGCGCAAACGGCGTCGAAGACCGCCTGATCCGCGTGATCCCCGGCCTGCCCACCGGCACCGCCCATGTCGCCTACAATACCGACGGCAGCCGCGATTTCGTCTTCAACATCGCCCAAAGCGCCGCCCGCCACTTCCCCCACGGGGACGCGGCCGAAACCGCTCTGCGCGCCGCAGGCACCACCGCGCTCCACATCTCCGGCTCCACCCTGGGCGATCCGCAGATGGCCGCCCATGCGCTCGACCTCTGCCACCGCCTCGCCCGCACCGGCACCCTCATCTCGATCGACCCCAATATCCGGCCCGAGCTCATGGCCGACCCCACCTATCTCGACGCGCTCCGCACCCTGATCGACATGGCCGACTACGTCCTGCCGTCGGATGCCGACGCCGCCCTCCTCTGGCCCGACACACCCTTCGCGGACTGGTCCGCCACCCTCGCCCGCGCCCGCGCCGTCGTCCTGAAACAGGGCGAAAACGGTGCCACCGCCCGCCTGGGAACCGAGATCCTCTCCCTCCCCGCCCTGCCCACAAAGGTGATCGACCCGACCGGCGCGGGCGATTGCTTCTGCGCCACCTTCCTTGCCCTCACCCTGATGCACCACCCGCTCCCCGAAACACTCGCGCTGGCCACTGCCGCCGGAGCCCTTGCCACCGCGGCCCTCGGGCCCATGGAAGGCAATGCCCCCCTCCCGGCCTTGCGCGCCCGCCTCACCCGACCCTGACCCCCAGCTTCTTTTGTTCACAAATATCCCGGGGGGAGCGCAGCGGGGGGCAGAGCCCCCCCCCCCCCCCCCCGCCCGGGCCCCACCCCCCACGGCAACCCCCGCCAATCGCCGTGCCCAA
>JAFIEN010000045.1 GCA_020832515.1 Rubellimicrobium sp.
CCCCCCCCCCCCCCCCCCCCCCCCCCCCCCCCCCCCCCCCCCCCCCCGCCTCAGTCGTAATCCGCCCGCCCCAGCCCGGGCCTTGGCCCCAGCCGCTCGGCCGGGGCAAGGCCGCGCGCCATCAGGCACAGCCCGCGCAGCGGATCGACCTCGGCCAGCTCCCAGACCCGTCCGGGGGCCACCTCGCGCAGCCACGGGAGCAGCCCCCGCGCCAGCCCGCCCGAGACCATCACCCCGCCCGGTTCCCCGTCCCAGAGGCTGTCGGCCACCCCGCCAAGCTCGGCCGCCGCCGCACGGCAGAGCGCCGCCGCGAAGGCCTCGCCCGCGCTTGCATGGGTCAGGATCAGCGGGGCAAGGCGTGCGAAATCCCGCGCCCGGCCGCGGGTGTGCCAGTCCATGATCGTGGGGGCGGTGGGGCCGGTGATCTCCATCACCGCTGCGGCCCGACCGGGCGAGAGCGCGCCCGGTCCCGTGGCCCCGTCCAGTGTCCGGGTCAGGGCTGCGACGGTCTGCAGCCCGATCCACGCCCCGCTGCCCAGATCGCCCGCCGGAAAGCCCCAGCCGCTGGCCGTGCGCGACATCCCGTCGGGGAAAAGCCGCATCGCCGCAACGCCGGTGCCCACCGCGATCAGCGCGCCGGGCCGACCCCCGGTCGCATCGACCAGCGCGCCATAACCGTCGCCCACGATCTGCACCGCCTGATGATCGGACAGCCGTTCCTGCAGCGCGGTCACCCGGTCGCGCAGGCCGATCCCGGCAAGGCCCAGCACGATCCGCGTCTGCGAAGGCCCCGGCAGGTCCGGCATCTGGCCCCGCACGGCCGCGATGGCGGCCAGCGTCGCCTCGACCCCCAGCGACACGGCCCCCGCCGGCCCCTCGGCCCGGGCAAGCGGGGTGCCTGCGGCATCGTAGAGCGCGCCCCGGGTGCCCGTGCCGCCAAGGTCAAGGCAAAGTATCGCTGTCATCCCGACGCCCCGTCGACAAGGCTCTGGCCCAGAAAGATGGCGTCCTCCCCTTCGCAGAGGCGTGTGAAACCCAGTGCCGCGTAAAATCCGAGCGCGCGGTGGTTGTCCGGGCTGACCTCGAGGAACATCCCCGCAGCCCCCGCGCGGATCAGCGCCCGGCGCAGGTGATCCATCGCGATCCGCCCGATGCCCCGCCCCTGCGCGCGGGGGATCAGGTCGATATGGCCATGGGCGGGATAGCGGGCCAGGTCGATCGGGGGCAGGGCAGGCGGGTGGTGGATCCGGTGCCGCCACTGGTCGCTGCCCGTCCAGCCTGCTGGATCGGGGCCGGGGTCGGGGCGCCCTTCGCGCAGGCCCGGCAGCCAGTCGGTCAGAAGGAAGCGCTGGAACGCCAGGCTGTCGGGCGCGGCCATGACATAGCCGCAGGGGCCGGCCTCGTCCCCGATGAGGAAGGTCGTCTCGGGACAGGCGACCTGATAGGGCACGGCATAGATCAGGCCCAGCAGATCGGGGTCGTCCTCGCGCCCGCTGGCATCCTGTCCCGCATCGCCCGTCTGCAGGCAGATCGCCTTCAGCGCGGGGTGATCGTGGCGTGTGGCGGGGCGGATGGTGATGGACGGTGTCATGCGCCGGCTTTTGCCCCGAAGCGCGGGCGCTGTCATCCCTCACCTGTCGTGATCGCGCCCTTGGCCCCGCCATGTTGCCTGTGGACCCGCACCACCCGCCGCCGCTTGACCGCCGGCGCAAGCGGCGGTCCGGCCTCAAGCACCGGCGCGCGGGCGCCCAGCCGCCCTGCCAGCGTGGCAAGGGCGGGTGTCAGCCGTTCAAGTTGCGCAGGGTCCGGCGCATCCGGCAGGGAAAGGGCGAACTGGCCGGGGCGGTGCTGGACCAGCTGGAACCGTGTCATGTCGGGGCAGGCGGCAAGGACGGCGCGCGTCAGAAGGTCGGGGAAGACGGGCAGGCTGTCGCCGTCACCCGTCAGAAGCGTGCAGATGTCATCCGCCCGCCCCTCGATCCGGGCGATCACGCGGGCCGCCGCACCGCAGGGGCAGGGCGTGGGATCCAGCGTCACGATATCGTCCAGCCGGTAGCGCAACACCGGCTGGGTGCGGCGGAAAAGGTCGGTCACGACGGGGGCGAAGCGGTGGGTGGCTCGGTCGATCCAGTCGGTCTCGATCCGAAGATAGGCCTCGTTCAGGTGCAGGCGCCCGTGGCGGCAGGGCAGGCCGATTACCCCCTCGGTCGCCTGATAGACCTGCCGGGGCGCGGTGCCGAATGCGGCGGTGATCTGCGCGGCCTCGTCGTCATGCAGGGTCTCGGCGACCGAGATCACCTCGCGCGGGGTCAGGCCGCCAGCTTCGGCCAGCAGGGCAAGGACGCTGGCCGGCGCGATCAGGACATCGGGGGCATAGGCGCGCAAGGCCGCCAGCAGCACGAGCCAGGGCTGGAGCAAGTCGAAGAAGCGAAAGCGCACGGGGCCGATGCCGGCGGTGGCATAAAGGTTGGAATTGGCCCGCAGCAGGAAGGCCACCTTGCGGGGCCTGAGCGGGTTGCCGGTCAGAAGGGCCGCCATCATCACGCCCGCCCAAAGCCGCCGTTCGGCCGGAGAGGCAAGGAACAGCCCGCGCCGCCCGCTGGTGCCGGTCGACAGGCCCACGGTGACGTCACCGATCGTGGGGGCAAAGTCGCGCGCGCGCTCGGCCTGTTCGGCAAGGGCAAGGGCGGCGTCGTGGCGGATGCCGCGCGTGTTGATGCGGTCGAAATTCTCCATCCAGCTGGCCTTGTTCAGGATCGGCCAGTCCTGAAACGGGGCCTCGGCAAGCGGCGCGTAGAAGGGCGAGGCGGGCAGGGTGGTGCGGCGCAGGTGGGCCAGCGCGCGATCCTGCCGGGCCAGAAGGGCGGCGCGGTCGGGGATCGCCAGCGCGCGGCGGGCGGCGACGAAGGCGGCAAGGATGCCGGGAAGATCGGCAAGGCTCATCGCGGGACAAGGTAGGGGGCCGAGGAGGCGGCGCAGTGGCAGGCGATCAGGCGGGTCTCGGGGGCGGCGGCGATCAACTGGCGCAGCTTGCCCCAGGTCTCGCGGAAGTCGGCCGCCGATCCGATGAAGCGCAGGGTCAGGCCGGGGGGCGGGGCGTCGTCGCGCAGGGCCGTGACCGACCAGCTGGCATCCGCGATCAGAAGATGTGCGGCCCCGTCGGGCCCGATGAAGGCCGCGCCGATCTGGCCGGTGGAATGGCCGGGCAGGGGCAGGAGCAGGACCGTGCCATCCCCGAACAGGTCGCGCCCCTCGCGGAACGGGTGGAAGACGGGGGGCAGGGGGCGCATGGGCAGGTCGTCGACGAAGCCGAGGCGATCCTCGATATCCTCGGGCAAGAGCGCGCGAAGGTAACCTGCGCGGACGGCACCCATGCGCGAGACGCTGCGGACATGGTCCCAGGCGCGGCGGCTGCAGAGGATGCGGGCATCGGGAAAATCGCGCAGGCCCGCGACATGATCGGCGTGGAAATGCGAGATGACGATGGTCCGCACCGCGCCGTGCGTGCCTTCGGCGATCAGGCGCCGGGCAAGGGCATCGGCGGCGGGGGCCGTCGTCGGGGTGAGCCAGCGGTAGAGGCGTTCGGGAAAAGGCTGGCTGGCCGCGAAGAAGCGGGGCGCATAGCCCGTGTCGAAAAGGGCAAGATCGCCGCCCCGGTCCAGCACGGCGGCATGCATGGGGAAGGTGCAGGGACGCATGGGACGGTCGTGGCGGGTTGACCATTCGGGATGGCGACACTGTCCGGTGTGATAGAGACGCAAGTTGACCATCACAGCACCATGCAGGCGCCGCCCAGCGACAGCCCCGCCCCGGTGCCGATGATCAGCGCCCGTGTGCCGGGGGGGCCGCGCCCTTCGGCCTTCGCGCGGGCAAGTGTGGCGGGGATCGAGGTGGCGACCATGTTGCCACCGTCGGTCAGGCTGCGCATCACGCGGGCGGGCGCAAGGCCCAGCCGCGCGGTCATCAGGTCAAGCGCGCGACCGCTGGCCTGATGGGGGATGACGATGTCGATGTCGCCGGCCCGCCAGCCCGCCTGGGCAAGAAGGTGCTCGACAAAGGGGCCGATATGTTTGCTGGCAAGGCGGAAGGCTGCCTTTCCATCCATTCGGAACAGCGCCTCGGCCAGAAGGGCCTGCATCTCGCGCGCGGGCAGGCGCGATCCGCCGGCACCCAGCCATGCGGCATCGGCCCCGCTGCTGTAGGTGCGGAAATCCCAGGCCGCAAGCGTGCCTGTGCCGGGGCCCAGAAGGACGGCCGCCGCACCATCGCCGAACAGGGGGGCGGTCTCGGGGTCGTCCATATCGAGCGCGGCCGATGCGACATCGCCCGAGACGATCAGGACCCGGCCCCAGCGGCGCGCTGCGATCATGTCGGCGGCAAGGCGCAGGGCGGCCAGAAAGGACAGGCAGGTCGCGTTCACGTCGAAGGCCGCGATGCCGCTGTCGCCCAGCCCCAGCCGCCGGTGGACCAGCACCGCGAAGGCGGGAATCGGCTGTTCGCCCACTCCGGATGCGCCAAGGATCGCGTCGAGGTCGGTCGCGGCAAGGCCCGCCTGTGCCAGCGCCGCCTGCGCCGCGCGGGTGGCAAGGACCGAGGCGGTTTCGCCGGGGCCGACGAAGCGGCGGGTGGCGACGCCGGTCGTGGCCTCGGCCCATCCCGGTGGGCGGCCGAAGTGGCGGTCGAAATGGCCCGAGGTTACAGTGCGCCCGGCCCGCGCCTCGGCCGCGGCAAGGATGGCAAGGCCGGGGGCTTGGGTCATGGCAAGGGGTCCGGGCCAAGGAAGGGCGCGAGTGATGCGAAGATGATCGCCTCTGCATCGGTTTGCCGAAGCCTTTCGGCGATGGGGGCAAGGGCCGGGGGCGGCGCATCGAGCACGGCGCGCAGCAAGCGGACGGTGCGGTTGCCGTCGATGCGGCGGATGCGGTGGCCAAGGCCGAAATGCGCGATCCGGGCGGCCCAGTCAGGTTGGTCGTAATCCTGCGGACAGACAAGCGCGGGCAGACCCGCGGCCAGCGTGGCCAGCGTGATGCCGGTGCCGCCGTGGTGGATGACCGCGTCGAAGGCGGAAAGCTCGGGCTGGTAGGGGACGAAGGCCCGGAGCGTGACATTTCCCGACCGCTCGATCGGCGGTTCGCCCGCGCGGGCGGCATCGCCCAGCGACAGGGTGAAGGCGACATCCGGCAGGCGGCGGGCAAGTGCGCGGGTCTGGCCCACCATCGCCGCCTTGGCCCAGGGCAGGTGGGTGCCGAAGGTGACAAGGACATTGGGGCGGGTGTCGGGCCCGGGCGGGGGCAGGCCGGTCGCCTCGGGCGTCAAGGGCAGATGGCCGTAAAGCCGGGTGCCGGGGGGCCAGCTTCGGGCGAATTCGATCTCGGGCAGGCCGGGGCACAGGATGGCATGGGGGGAATAGATCGCCTCGGTCCCGTCGGGGCGCAGCCGGGTCAGGCCGAGGGCGCGGAAATCAGAGCCGAAGAGCCGGAACAGGATCGATTTCGCAGCCCCCATCGCGGCCCATCCGGTACGGTCGCGCAGCCGCCCGATCGGCCCGGGCAGCGGGCGCAGGCCCCCCAGATAGGCCGGCGGGCCGGAGTGGGTTTCCAGCACGAAGGCCGGATTGGCCAGCGTCACCCAGGGCAGGCAAAGCGCCCCTGCGGCAAGGCCCGCGGGCACGGCGGTGAAATCGGCAAGGATGCAGGCGGGCGGATCGGCGCGCCAGCGGGCGATCAGGTGGTCGCGCAAGGGGGCGATCAGGCTGACCCCCTGCCGCATCTGGGCCAGGATGCGAAACGGGTTGCGGAAGATGTTGCCGGGCGTTTCGGGCATCGCCTCGAGGATGCCGTCCGCCAGCATCGGGGGGCAATGGGCGGGCAGGCCAAGGCGCGTGACGGTCGCGATCTTGCCAGGACCGGTGATCACCTCGACCCTGTGCCCGCGCCGCAGGGCGGCCAGCGCGATGGCCAGGATCGGGTTCAGATGGCCCGCATAGGGTGGGGCGACGAAGGAGATGAGGGCGCCTGTCATGCCGCCCCGCGCAGATGGCTGGCGACAAGCGCGCGGGCCTCGGCACTGGTCCAGTATCCGTAGTGATCGCCCGCGATCAGCCGGTCGGCAGGCGGGCCGAGCAGCGCGCTCCACCGGTCGTGCCGTGACCGCCCGGCGTGCAACGCCGCCGCCCCCGGGGGCGGGGCCGCGCGCAGGGGGCGGGGGCCGGCGGGGCCAAAGGCGACAAGCGCGAGCCGGGGCAGGGGCGGGGGCAGATGTGGTTCGGCGGCGGCGAAGATGGCAAGGCCCGCGCTGCCGGTGATCAGCACCAGCCGGTCGGTCGTGGCGGCGGTCAGCCGGGCCAGCGCGCGGGCGGCGTGGCGGGCATAGGCGGGCGAGGTCCGGGCCCAGAGATACTGCCGGATGCTGGCGCGGGCGGCCGATGCGAAGGGGCCAGGCGGTTCGGGCGCGCCTTCCGCGTCATAGGGAAAGCCCGCCCGCAGGACGGCCCAGCCCTTTGGCGCAACCCCGGTCAGAAAGGCGTCCTGCGCGGGCGACAGGGGCGAGCGGTCAAGCCGCGCCTGCCCCGTCAGGATCGCGATGCGGGCAGGTGCCGCGTCCAGCGGGCCGCCTTGCCCCATGCGGGCCAGATGCGCGGCCCTAGTCATAGGTGATGCGGTCCCCCTCCATCACGATGCGGCGTGTGCGCCACCGCAGCCGCCCGGGCCGGACCAGCGCCGTCAGCATGTGGAAGGGCAGCAACAGATCGGCCAGCATCTCGAGCGGGATCTGGCCGGGCGGATCCTCCTGCCCGGTGACCTTGCCGCGCAGCCGGCGCAGCGCATGGGCCTTGGCACCAAGCAGCAGGGACACGACGACAAGGCCCGCAATCAGCCCCACAGGCCCGCCCGCGCCAAGCCCGAGCAACAAAAGAAGCGGCGGAGCCAGGGCCGTGCCCCCGATCAGGCCAAGGGTGAAGAGGGTCCGGTTCTCGCGCAGATAGGCCCGCGCGAAGATCATCCAGCGGCGCATGATCGACAGGTAATGCCCCGGCCCGGTCACGGTGGTCTGCACCTGATGGATGATGCGCGACTGGACCAGCCGCAGGCCTGCATCGAGGTAAAGCCGTGCCATCGCGTAATCGTCGGTCAGGCTGCCGCGGATCGCCTCGAACCCGCCGAGGCTGCGCAGATCGGCGCTGCGTGTCACGTAGAACATGCCGTTCAGCGTCCGGGACTGGCCGAGTGCGGCGCCGACCGGATAGGTGATCAGGACCGACCCGTTGACGAAGGCCGCCAGCAGCCGGGTAAAGAGGCCCTCGCCCGGGGCATAGACCGGCAGGCCGGTGACCAGATCCCCGGTTTCCAGATGCCCGAGCGTCCGCCCCAGCGCGCCGGGCGGCAGGACGGTGTCGTCATCCAGAACCGCGACATGCGCGGTCGTGACCCGGGGCAGGGCGCGGGCCAGCTTGGCGACCTTGGGGTTTTCGCCCGGCGCGGGCGTAGGGCCGGACAGTGCCGTCGCATTGGGTGCGGCAAGGCGGGTGGTGATGGCCCTTGCCTCGGCATCGTCCTCGTCGATCAGAAGGAGGAAGCGCGCACGCGGCGCATTGGCAAGGTTGGCGGCAAGGCAGGCCTTCAGCGCGGGATCGCCCGACAGGATGGGGACAAGGACGGTGACGCTGCCCTCGTCGGCGGTGCCGGAACCCGAGCCGGAACCCGGGCCGGCGGGACCGGGTTGGGCCAGCCAGCGCCCGGCAATGGCCAGCCGCAGCGCCATGCCAAGCGCGTAGAGCATGGCAAGCAATACGAAAAGCAGGATCATCCTTGCGTCCTTTGCCAGTCGATGAAGCTGGCGATCCCGTCCTGCATGCTGACGGCCGGGGGGCCGAAGGCGGCCAGCGTGCGGGCGATGTCGAATGTCTTGTGATGGCCCAGGCTGGACACACCGAAGCGCGTCACCGGCGGCTCGCGCCAGTTCTGGAACAGCCGCGAGCGCCATTCGAAACCGCGCGCCGCCAGCATCGCGGTTCCAAGGCCCACTTCGCGCCGGGGTTCGGGTATGCCAAGTGCGGCGAAGACCGTCTCGAGCAGGTCATGGGTCACGACCGGCGCGGCATTGGTCAGGATGAAGGTGCCGTCGCGGTCGGCGGCAAGCGCGCGGGCGACATAGGCGGCCAGCGTGTCGACATGGATCAGGTCGCTTTGCGCGCGCCCGCCATCGGGGCGGCGCAGGCGCGGCAGAAGGCCCGCGCGGGCGGCATGCAGGATGCGGGGAAAGACGACCGTGTCGCCGGGGCCGAAGACGGCGCGGGGGCGCAGGATCGTGAGCGGCAGGTCGGTCGCGGTCAGCACCTCTTCGGCGGCGCGCTTGGCGGCGGCATAGGCGTTGACGGGCGTGGGGGGCAGGGGGCTGTCCTCGGTCAGGCCGGTCTGGTCGGCCAGCCGGTAATGGACCGCGGTGGTCGAGATATGGACGAAGCGGCGCGGGGGCGCCTTGGCGAAATGTCGGGCCAGCGTTTCGACCGGGCGCAGGGTGTTGCGGTCAAAGGCCTGCGGCGGGCCCCAGGGGGCGGAAAGGGCGGCGCAATGCACCACATAGTCGATGGGCGGCAGAGCGTCGGTCAGATGCGGGGGCAGCGGCAGGGCAAGGTCATGGGCGATGGCGCGGTCGGTGCTGCCGTCGCGCGGGGGGGTGCGGCTCAGGCCGATGACGTGGTGGCCCTGCCCGCGTAGATGGCGGCCGATGGCGCTGCCGACGAAGCCGCTTGTCCCCGTGACCAGGGTGGTGATCATGACCCGAACCTTTTGCGCGCGCATCCCGCAGCCGGGACGACGAAGCCGAGTGTTCCCGAGCCGGCCGCGCTCTGCAAGGGGGCAGAGGTGATTGGCGTGGCGGGCGGCTGTTTCGGGTTCGGGCCTCGGTCGGGCCTCGGTCGGGCCGTCGTGCAGGACCGGAGGGTGGCGATCAGGGCGATCGCCCGCGTCGATCCGCCCGACGCCCCATCTGGGCCTTCGGACATGCCACTTGCCATCGCGGCCAAGGGCACGTTTAGTCATGCGCGATAGATTTGCAAACGGCCTGTCACATGCCCCTGATCGGCTATGCCCGCGTCTCGACCGAGGACCAGACTCCCCAGCCGCAGAGCGAGGCGCTGCAGGCTGCGGGCTGTGCCGAGATCCATGAGGAACAGGCCTCGGGCGGCAATCGCGCGCGTCCGGTTCTGGCGCGGGTGCTTGAGCGGATCGGCCGGGGGGATACGCTGGTCGTCGTGCGGATCGACCGGCTGGCGCGGTCGCTGTCGCATCTTCTCGAGGTGATCGAGAGGCTCGAGGCGAAGGGGGCCTTCTTCCGCTCGCTGACCGATCCGATCGACACGGCCTCGCCGCAGGGCAAGTTCACGCTGCAGGTGCTGGGGGCCGCGGCCGAGTTCGAGCGCGCGCTGATCCGCGAACGCACCAGGGCTGGCCTGGCAAGTGCGCGAAGCAAGGGGCGTATCGGCGGCAATCCGGGCCTGCGGGCGCGCGATCCGGCGGCGCTGCGCAAGGTGCGGATGGCGCGGGCCGACGGATACATGGAGCGGCTGGGCCAGACGGCGCAGGACTGGGTGCCGCATGTTCGCCGGCTGCGCCCCGACATGGCCTGGGAAGATGTGCTGAGGATCGTCAACGCCCCCCTGCCGCCCGGGCGGCGCTGGACGGAAGGTCGGCTCAAGCGGGCGGTGGCCGCCTATGTCCGCGACGGTTTCCTGCCCGCGACCGTGCTCGGCCGTGCCGGGCGGCGCGAGACGGACGACCGCCTGCCCGCCATCGTCGCCGCCATCAAGGGCGCCGATCCCGACATCACCCTGCAGGCGATCTGCGACCGCCTTGAAGCGATGCGCGAACGCACGCCGCGCGGGCGGACACGCTGGCAGCCCTCTTCGGTGCGGATGCTGCTGGAACGGGCCGGGCGGCTGGGGTTGCTCGGCTGACGTACTGTCAGGCAAGGGGCACGGCCCTGGCCCATGCGCCTGTCCCGTGGTGCGTCTGGCCCTTGCGCTTGGCCCTTGCGCCTGGCCCATGCGGCCGGCGATCAGGACGCCGGCCACGCTCATCGCGTCGCAGGTCGGGCGGCTGGACGGGCGGTGGACCGGGCAAGCACGGGACCTGGCCGCCCCCCCCTCACTCCACCACGCGCAACCGGGCCGTGTCGGACAGGGCCATGCCAAAGCCCGGCGCGTCGCTGAAACGCAGTTTGCCGTCCTGTGGCATCTCCTCGCCCGTAAAGAGCGCGCCGAAGACGGGCAGGATGCTGCCGCCATCGGCGCTGGCGGCGACGTATTCGCACAAGGGCGGGGCGGGCTGGCTGGCCACGTAATGGTGGCTGTAGGGCCCCGAGCCATGCGGGATGACGGGCAGGTCATAGGCCGCCGCATGGGCCGCGATCTGCAACAGCGCGGTCAGGCCGCCCACCCACATCACGTCGGGTTGCAGCACGTCGATCTGCCGCCCCTCGATCAGCCGGCGAAAGCCGTAGCGGGTGTATTCATGTTCCCCGGTCGTCCACTTGACCTGCGGATGCGCCTGCCGCAGCAGGGCAAAGCCTTCCAGATCATCGGGGTGCAGCACCTCTTCCCACCAATGGATGTCAAGGGGCGCGGCGCGGCGGGCAAGTTCGATCGCGTAAGGCACGGTCAGCGCCATGTAGCAATCGACCATGAGGGGAAAGCCCGGCCCCACCGCCTCGCGGTGGGCGGCAAGGAAGGCCAGGTTGCGGATGATCCCCTCTTCGCCGTCCGCGGGGCCATGGGGCAGCGGGACCTTGGCCCCCCAAAAGCCCATGCCCTTGATCGCGGCGGCATCGGGGCCGGTGCAGTAGAAGCGGATCTCGTCGTGACAGCGCCCGCCGATCAGGTTGACCACGGGTTCGCCCCGCTGCTTGCCCACCAGATCCCACAGCGCCAGATCCACGGCCGAGATCGCGGCCACGGGCAGGCCCTTGCGCCCGTAGGGCATCGAGGCGCGGAACATCTGGTCCCAGATGCGGTTGATCTGGCGCGCATCCGCGCCGATCAGGAAGCGGCGGAAGTGATGGTGGATCAGCCAGGCGGCGGGTGGCCCGCCAAAGCCGGTGGCAACCCCCGTCACCCCGGCATCGGTCGTGATCTCGACCACGATCGAGCCCAGCACCCCGATCCCCCATGAGGTGCGCCGCGCCTTGTAGGCGGGATGGCCCGACATGGGGTTGGCGATCTCGGTGTCGATCAGCCAGTGACCCGCGGCCTTCTGGAAGTAGTCGCCGCCATCGCCCGTCCCTTCGACGACCGACACCCGCAGCGCGCGGATCGTGAAATCGCCCATCGCATCCTCCGTCCCTGATGCGGTTGACAAGAGCGGGTCGGGCATGTGTAGTCAAGGTATCTGGAACGCGCCGTTCCATATATGGAACGGTTGCCGCTGGCGTGGCAGAGGCCGGAACGGCCCGCCCGATGGGAGGAGCGATGCGCATCACACCGCAGAATTTGCGGGGTCGGGTTTCGTGCCTGACGGACTGCTGCCGCTGATGTCCAGCGTCGGGCGCGCCATTGCCGTGATGGACCTGCTGGCCCGCAAGGGCGGCATGGGCGTGCGGGCGCTGGCGACCGCGCTGAACCTGCCCGTCGGCTCGGTCCATCGGCTGTTGCAGGAGCTGGCGGCCGAGAAGGTGGTCGAGCAGACCGAGGGCGGCGGCTGGGCCTTGTCCTATCGCCTGCTGGAAATCGTCGACCTGCAGTTCGACAATGTCGAGATCCCGCGTCTTGTGCGCCCCTATGTCGAGGAACTGGCCAAGCTTTCCGGCGAGACGGTGAACCTCAACATCCTGTCGGGCGACGATTGTGTCTGCATCGACAAGCTGCGCGGCAACGAGAACATGCAGCTGGACTGGCGGATCGGGTCGCGCGGGCCATTGCATTGCGGCGGCAGTGCCAAGGCGATTCTGGCGTGGCTCGGCCCCGAGGAACAGGCCCGGATCATCGCCGGGCCGCTGCATCGCTACAGCGACCACACGATCACCGATCCCGAGGCGCTGTCCGCCGAACTGGCCCGTGTCCGCGCGCGCGGCTATGCCATCGACGCGCAGGAAATCGTCATGGGCGTCTGGTGCGTCGGCGTGCCGATCCTTGACCGTGCCGGCCGCGCCGTGGCGGCACTCAGCATATCCGGCCCGTCGGAAAAGGTGCCGGGGCCGGCCCTTTTGCCCCTGGTCTCGGATCTGTCGGAGGCCTGTCGGTCGGTCAGTCGCAGGCTGGGCTATACCGGCCCGTGGCTGCCCGGTGCCACCCATGAAACGCTGCGCGCAAGCGCCTGAATTCCCAACCCGAACGTCCCGAAGGACCCCGAAATGAAGATCGTGAGTATCAAGGCCTTCAACATGACCAACCCCATCGCGGGTGGGAAATACGAGCCCGGCCCCGGCGAGACGGCCGCCCGCCGCGACCCCTGGACCAAGGGGGCCGAGGTCGCCAACCCCATGTCGCGCTATCCGAAGTACAAGGCGCTGCGGGCCAGCTGGATGAGCCCCTGGTCTGCCGTCGGCTGTATCGTGACGGCCGATGACGGCACCTGGGGTTTCGGCCTGACGGGCTATGGCAACCCGGTCATCAGCATCATCAACGAACATCTGGGACCGTTGCTTGAAGGCGAAAACCCGATGGCGACGGATCGCATCTTCGACATGATGAACCGCATCGCCTCGCCCTATTCCGCCGCCGGGCTGGCCTCCTATGCGATCAGCGCGATCGACCTTGCGCTGTGGGATCTCAAGGGGCGCAAGCTGGGCATGCCCGTGTATGAACTGGCCGGTGGCCCCGCCCGCGAAAAGCAGTTCTGCTATTCCACCGGCAACGACACGGACTGGTTCATGGAGCTTGGGTTTCAGGCCACGAAACTCGCCTGCCCCTATGGCCCGACCGATGGCCTTGCCGCGCTGGACGGCAACGAGGAGCTGGTCGCCAAGACGCGCGAGCTGATCGGGCCGAACAAGGACCTGATGCTCGATTGCTGGATGGCCTTCGACGTCGAATTCGCCGTCCGTCTTGCCCATCGCCTGCGGCCCTATGGGCTGAAATGGATGGAGGATTGCCTCATCCCCGAGAACATGTCGGCCCACCGTGCCCTGCGCGAGCGGCTGCCGTGGCAGACGCTGTCGACGGGCGAACACTGGTACACGCCCTATCCGTTCTTCGATGCCGCGCGTGACCGGCTGGTCGACATCTTCCAGCCCGATATCAACTGGGTCGGCGGCTTCACCGCCTGCCAGCGGATCGCGGCCATTGCCGATGCGGCGGGGCTCGAGACGATCCTGCATGCCGGGATGAACACGCCCTTCGGCCAGCATTTCACCTATTCCAACACGAACACCCGCTGGGGCGAGTTCTTCGTGGGCGGCGCGCCGGGCGTGCCGCTTGAACGCACCCACCGCTATCCCGGCATGGCGGTCCCCAAGGACGGCTGGTGCGTGCCCAGCGACGCGCCCGGCTTTGGCCACGGCCTTACGCTGGACGCGCTCGAGGCGCTGAAACTGCCGGGCTGAGACGACGGAATACCGCCCCTTGAGGAGGGGGCGGGGAGGAGCGGCGAAAGCCACAACACATGGTTGGGAGGACCGACATGCAACGATCCAGACTGATGCGGACGCTCAAGGGCGGTATCGCCGCCCTTGCGATGATCCCGCTGGCCGCGACGGCCTTTGCGCAGGACGTGGCCGACATGCCGCGCAACGAGACGCTGGTGATGACGCCCTGGGGCGACCAGCCGGCGCAGTTCTCGAACGTCGAGAACTGGAACACCTATCTTGCCACGATCCCCAAGCAGCGGGATGTGATGCAGATCACCATCAACGAGATGATGTTCTACACCAACCTGAACACGGGCGAACTGATCCCGTGGCAGGGCGAATCCTTCGAGACGGCGGATGACTTCATGTCGGCCACGATCACCCTGCGCGAGGGTGTGACCTGGTCCGATGGCGTGCCCTTCACCTCGGAAGACGTGAAATTCACGCTCGAGGCGCTGCGCGACGCCCCACCCGAAATCAGGGGTGCGGCCTCGTTCGAAGAATGGATCGCCAGCGTCGATGCGCCCGATCCGCTGACCGTGGTCATCAACTACACCAAGCCCGCGCCGCGCTTTGTCCACAACTTCCTCGCGCTGGGGCACGAGAACCACTATCCGATCCTGCCCAAGCATATCTGGGAAGGCGAGGATATCGTCGAGTTCACCAACTACGACCCCGAGCGCGGCTGGCCCGTGGGCACCGGCCCCTATCGTCTGGTCAGCACGACGACCGGTCAGATGATCTTTGACCGGCGCGACGACTGGTGGGGCGAGGTGACGGGCTTCCGCGATGCGCCGGCCCCTGCGCGGATCGTCCTGGTGCCCGTCAGCAGCGACGAGGCGATGGGCCAGTTGCACATCGCCAATCAGGTGGACGGCGGCCGCCAGCTTCAGATCGGCACGTTCGAGGCGGCCCGGGCACAGAACCCCGCGCTTGCATCGTGGAATGCCGAGGGGCCGGAATGGGGCGCGCCGGATGGCTGTGTCTATTCCATCGTCTTCAACCATCTGGTCGAACCCTATGACGATGTGAACCTGCGCTTTGCCGTCAACCACGCGCTTGACCGGGCGACGCTGGCCGACCTGGCCTATGAGGGCGCGATGCCGCCGGCGCTTTTCGCCTTCTCGGGCTACATGGCCGGCACATGGCTGGGCGAGGACAGCCCGCTGCAGCAGATGCTCGAGGCGTCGGGGATCGACAATCAGGATCAGGCGCTGGTCGATGACTACATGGCCGCCGCCGGGTTCGAGCGGAATGGCGACGGCTTCTGGGCCAAGGATGGCGAGGTGCTCGATTTCCTCGTCCGCACGCCCGCCTTCATCCAGCCGCTTCTGGCGCCGATCACGCAGCAGCTGCGCAACGCGGGCTTTGACGCGCGGCAAGGCGCTGTCGACGACACCTGGCTGCCGGACCTGCTTTCGGGCAATTTCGGCACGATGATCTTCGTCCATTGCGGCAGTCTTTCGGAACCGCTCGAGACGCTGAAGGACTACCACTCCAAGTTCGCGCGGCCCATCGGGACCAACATTCCCTATGCGCTGGCGGCCACCCGCTACGAGAACCCGGAATATGACGAGATCATCGACCGGCTCGAGGCGATCCAGGCCGACACCGATCCTGACAGTGCCTACATGCAGGATGTGATGGCCGCGATGGAGATCTTCCTGCGCGACCTGCCGCAGGTGCATCTGGTCGAAGAGTTCCACGTGGTGACCTTCAACAACACCTACTGGACGAACTGGCCCTCGGCCGACAATCCCTATGTCGCCCCCTACACCCCGTGGGAGGCGTTCAATCTGGTGATACACAACCTTGAACCCGCGCAATAAGCGGAGCTGAAGGCAATATCTCGGGGCGGTCCCGCCGGGGCCGCCCCGAACTTCCCCGATCCCGAGGCAGGCAGGGCACAAAAGCTTATGTCACGCGAATTGATCTCTTATCTGCTGCGGCGGTTCGCGCAGTTCCTGCTGGTGATCTTCATCGCCGTCAGCGTGAACTTCGTCATTCCCCGCATGTTGCCCGGCGATCCCGTCGCCACGGCACTGGCGCGGCTGCAGACTGCGGGCACCGGGCAGACGATGGATATTCAGGCGGTCTCCGACGCCTATCGCGCGCGCTATGGCCTGGATCAGCCGCTCTGGAACCAGTATCTGAACTACTGGGCCGATCTGTTCCGGCTTGATCTTGGCGTGTCCTTCGCCAATTTCCCCCAGCCCGTATCCGCGATGATCGCGGCCGCGTTGCCGTGGTCGGTCGGGCTTCTGTCCACGGCGACGCTGATCTCGTTCTTCATCGGATCCTACCTTGGCGGCCGCCTGGCATGGCCCGGCAGCGGGCGGGGGATCCGGATGCTGGTGCCGGGGATGATGGTCCTGTCGGCCATCCCCTATTACCTGCTGGCGATCCTGCTGGTCTATATCTTTGCCGTCTATCTGCGCTGGCTGCCGCCCGCAGGCGGCGTCTCGACCACCCGCATCATGCGCGCCGACTGGGCGACCTTCGTCGATATCGTCCGCCATGCCATCCTGCCGATCATGTCCATCGTCCTTGGGGGCATCGGCTTCTGGGCCTTGGGCATGCGCAGCCAGATGGTCTCGGTTCTGGGCGAGGATTACATCACCTTCGCCGAGGCCAAGGGTCTGTCCCCGGGCCGCGTCTTTTTCTGGTACGGCATCCGCAACGCCTTTCTGCCACAGATCACGGCGCTTGCGCTGAACCTTGGGGCGGTCGTGTCGGGCGCGGTGCTGGTCGAGGTGATCTTCAACTATCCCGGCCTCGGGTCGCTGCTTTACGTGGCGATCCGGGGGCAGGACTATTTCGTCATTCAGGGGGTTGTCCTCGTGCTGATCCTGACGCTGGCGGTGATGCTGTTCATCGTCGACCTGATCTATCCGCTGCTTGACCCGAGGATCCGCCGATGATGTCGCGCATCATGATCTTCCTTCCGGGCGGGCTGGGTTCGCGCATGGGGGGGACGCTGATCGGGGGGCTGTCGATCCTTGGCATCGTGGCGCTGTTCAGCCTGCTTGGACCGCTGTTCGTCGATACCCCCCTGTCGCAGGTGGGCGCGGTGCGCCCGCGCCAGCCGCCCGGGCCTGGCTTTCCGCTGGGCTCTGACGCGCAGGGGCGCGACATGCTGGCGGTGATGGTGGTCGCCACGCCCAACACGCTGAAGATGGGGCTGATCGCGGGCGTGATCGGGGTGGGCTTCGGGTCCATCATGGGGCTGATCGCGGGGCAGTTCGGGGGCTGGGTCGATGCGGTGATCCGGGTGATCGCGGATTCGCTTCTGACCGTGCCGGCCATCGCCATCCTTGTCGTCATCGCCGGCAATATCGACCGGATGACGACCGGGATCATGGCGCTGACCGTGGCGTCGCTGTCGTGGATGTTCACGACGCGCACCGTGCGCGCGCAGGTCCTGACCGTGCGCGAAAGGGGCTATGTCGAGGTTGCCCGCGTCAACGGCGAAGGCCCGTTCGAGATCCTGTTCCGCGAGGTGATGCCCAATGTCATGCCCTATATCGTGGCCAGTTTCGTCGGCACTTCCAGCGCGGCGATCCTTGCCATCATCGGACTCGAGGCGCTGGGGCTGGGTGCGCAGAACGAGTTGACGCTGGGCAACACGATCTACTGGGCGCAGCAATCCTCGGCCGTGCTGCGCGGCTTCTGGTGGTGGTGGGCGCCGCCCATCGTGGTGATCGCGATGATCTTCGTCGGCCTGTTCCTGACCTCGGTCGGCTTCGACCGCTTCGCCAACCCGCGTCTGGGGAACCGGTCATGAGCGCGCCGATCCTTGACGTGCAGGCGCTTGACGTCGTCTATGACACGCCCGCAGGGCCTGCGCGGGCGGTCAACAAGGTGTCGTTTTCGTTGAAACCTGGCGAAAGGCTGGGGCTGATCGGGGAAAGCGGATCCGGCAAGACGACGATGGGCACGGCGCTGATGCGCCTGACCCGGGCTCCGGGGCGGATCGCGGGGGGGCGGGTGCTCCTGGACGGGACCGACCTTCTGACGCTGTCCCCGCGCGCCCTGCGCGCCACGCGGCTGCGCGACATTGCCCTTGTGCCGCAGGGCGCGATGAGTGCGCTCAACCCCGTGATGCGTCTGCGCCGCCAGATGGAGGACGCGATCCTTGCCCATGAGCCCCGCCGCAAGAAGGCCGAGATCGACGCCCGGATCGCGGAACTGCTGACCCGTGTGGGCCTGAAGCCCGAGGTGGCAGACCGTTATCCGCACGAACTGTCCGGCGGCATGAAGCAGCGCGCTGTCATGGCGATTGCCACATCGCTGTCGCCCAAGGTGATCGTGGCGGATGAACCCACATCGGCGCTGGATGTGGTGGTGCAGCGGCAGGTGATGCAGACGCTGGGCCGGTTGCAGGAGGGGCTGGGCGCGGCCGTGGTGCTGATCGGCCATGACATGGGCCTGATCGCGCAATTCGCCGATACGGTGGGGGTCATGTATGCCGGCCGTCTGGTCGAGATCGGCCCCGTCGCCGCCATGATCGGTGCGCCCCGCCACCCCTATACCCGCCTTCTGATCGACAGCCTGCCCGGCATCGACGTCAAGCGCCGCCTGACCGGCATCCCCGGCCTGCCGCCACCGCTGGTGAAACTGCCCACCGGCTGCCCCTTCGCGCCGCGCTGCCCGCTGGCATATGACCGCTGCCGGAGCGAACTGCCGCTGCCGCAGGAAACAGCACCGGGGCACAGCGTCGCCTGCCACCTCTACCCCGAGAACGCGGAACTGCCGCCCATGCCCGCCCCGAAAGAGGAGGCCGCCCCATGACCGCCCCCCTGATCGAACTGCGCGGCGTCCGGCGCGACTACGGCAGCTTCACCGCGCTTGATACGCTGACCCTCTCGATCCCCGATACCAACGCCACCATCGCCATCGCGGGCGAAAGCGGGTCGGGCAAGACGACGCTGGCGCGGATCCTGCTCGGCTTCATCGAACCCACCGCCGGGCAGGTCTTCTATCGCGGCAAGGACATCGCCACGATGACGCGCGAGGAGAAATTCACCTTCCGCCGCGAGGTGCAGCCGATCTTTCAGGACCCGTTCGACGTGTTCAACCCGTTCTACCGGATCGACCATGTCCTCGAGATGCCGCTTTACCGCTTCGGCCTTGCCCGCAACCGGCGCGAGGCCCGCCCCCTGATCGAAGATGCGATGGCGCGCGTGGGCCTGCGCCCGCAGGACACGCTTGGACGTTTCCC
>JAFIEN010000046.1 GCA_020832515.1 Rubellimicrobium sp.
GGCTGAAAATGGGTGATGAAGCCTGAAAAGGCGGCGTATCGTGGCGGGTGCTGAAGCCTGCCAGAACCTCCCGGAGGACCGATACGCCATGGAAGACGATACCACGATCACCCAACTTCACCAGCCCGGATCGATCCTTGACCCACTCACGGAGATCGCCCGCGAGGGCGCGCGGCAGATGCTGGCCGCCGCGCTTAGGGCCGAGGCGGCGAGCTTCGTTGCACAGTTCGAGGACGAACGCCTGCCCGATGGACGCCATCGCATCGTGCGGCATGGCACCGGGCCGGAAAGGGTGATCCAGACCGGGATCGGACCGATCCCGGTGCAGCGCCAGAAGGTGCGCGACCGCGCCGCCGGCGTTCCGGCCGAGGGAAGAATCCGCTTCACCTCGAACATCCTGCCCCGCTGGGCGCGGCGGTCGAAGAGCCTCGATGCCTTGCTGCCGATCCTCTACCTGCGTGGTATTTCCACCGGCGACTTCCAGGAAGCGTTGACGGCGCTGCTCGGGTCGGACGCGCCGAACCTGTCGCCTGGCGTGATCCCGCGCCTCACGGCGGGCTGGCAGCAGGATTACGACCGCTGGCAGCGCCGCGACCTCTCCGCGCGCCGCTATGTCTACATCTGGGCCGACGGGGGTCTACCTTCAGGCCCGCATGGAGCCGGTCGCCGAATGCATGCTGGTGATCATCGGCGCGACACCTGAGGGGCGCAAGGAACTGCTCGGATTCCAGGTCGGGGTGCGCGAGAGCGCGCAGAGCTGGCGCGAGCTGCTGGTCGACATCAAGGCCCGCGGCCTCTCGGTCCCGCCGGAGATCGCCGTGGGCGATGGCGCCATGGGGTTCTGGAACGCGCTCGACGAAGTCTTCCCGGGCACGCGTCATCAGCGGTGTTGGGTTCACAAGACCGCCAACGTCCTGAACAAGTTTCCGAAATCGATGCAGCCGGCGGTGAAGGCCGACCTGCGCGAGATCTGGCAGGCCGAGACCCGCGCCGCCGCCGAGGCCGCCATGAATACCTTAGCCGAGAAATTCGGGGCCAAGTACGAGAAGGCAGTGACCTGCCTGATCAAGGACCGCGACACCTTGCTGACCTTCTACGACTTCCCGGCCGACCATTGGGATCACCTGCGCACGGGCAACCCCATCGAGAGCGTGTTCGCCACCGTCCGGCACCGGACAGTGCGAACCAAGGGCGCGCTGTCGCAGAAGACGGCGAAGCTGATGGTGTTCAAGCTCGTTCAGGCCGCAGCGAAAACATGGCACCGTCTGAAGGGCGCGAACCAGTTGCCAATGGTCATCGAGGGCGTCAAATTCACCGACGGCGTCGCCACGCAGGACGCCGACAACCGCGCCGCTCGATCAAGCCGCGTCACCCAGATTCGGCCATAGCTCCTCCGGCATGCTCTGATAGCAGACCGGGCGCAGCCAGCGCCGGATTGCCATGGTGCCAACGCTGGTCGCACCGAAATTGGTGCTGGCCGGATAGGGGCCGCCGTGCACCATTGCATCGCACACCTCGACCCCGGTGGGAAAAGCGTTGGCCAGAAGCCGACCGGCCTTGCGCTCCAGTACCGGCATCAGGGCGCGGGCCTGTTCGGTATCGCCCTCGTCCATATGCAACGTGCAGGTCAACTGCCCTTCGAGCGCCCCCGCGACCTGCAGCATCTGCTCGAAATCGCGCAGCCGCACCACGAGTCCGAGCGGGCCGAAAACCTCTTCCCCGAGCGCGTGATTCGCCAGCCAGTCGTCGCCTGAAACCTCGTAAAGACAGGGCTTGGCGTTGCGGCGGTCGCATTTGCTGGCCAGCATTTCGCGCACCCCGGCCCCGCCCGCGATCCGCTCGCGTCCCGCGCGATAGGCTTCGGCGATGCCGTCGGTCAGCATGGTCTGCGCCCCAACCTCGGAGAGCGCTTCCGTCGCGGCCTGCACGAACCCGTCGGCTTTTCTTTCATCTATTACCAGAGAAATGCCGGGGTTGGTACAGAACTGGCCCGCGCCCATGGTCAGCGACCCGGCCCAACCGCGCCCGATCTCGGCCCCGCGGGCGGCGAGTGCGACGGGCATCACAAACATCGGGTTTACGCTGCCCAGCTCGCCGAAGAAGGGGATCAGCTCGGGCCGTGCGGCGCAAAGATCGAACAGCGCCCGCCCTCCGCCGAGCGAGCCGGTAAAGCCCACGGCGCGGATCAGCGGATGCTGCACCAGCGCGGTGCCGGTGTCGCGCTTGCCGCCCTGGATCAGCGAAAAGACGCCAGGGTCGATCCCCTGCTTGGCTATGGCCGCCGCGATGGCCTCGGCCACGATTTCACCCGTGCCGGGATGGGCGGAATGATCCTTGACAACCACCGGGCAGCCTGCTGCCAGCGCCGAGGCGGTGTCGCCCCCGGCGACCGAGAAGGCCAGCGGGAAGTTCGACGCGCCGAACACCGCCACCGGGCCGATGGGGCGCTGGACCAGTTTCAGACCGGGTCGGGGCAGGGGCTCGCGGTCGAGCAGGGCGGGGTCATGGCGGCGGTCAAGGTAATCGCCAGCCTCGATATGGCGCGCGAATAGTCGCAATTGGCCGGTGGTGCGCCCGCGCTCGCCCTGCAGGCGGGCCGCGGGCAGACCGGTCTCTGCGCTGCCGATGGCGGTGATCGCCTCGGCCCGGGCCTCTATCTCGTCGGCAACGGCGTCCAGAAAGGCCGCCCGCTCCGCGCGGCTGCTTTGCCCGTAGCTTGCGAAGGCCGCTTCGGCGGCTTTGCTGGCACGATCCACGAGGGCGGGGGAGCCCATGGCGAAGTCATGCGCCGACCCATGCGTGGATGCCGACCGAAACAGCCCCCCCCGCCACCCATTCCCCCGCGATCAGGTGATTGCCGCTCGGTGTCCAGGCCATTGTCCTCTCCATTCTCGTCGTGTTTGCTTCCGTCTGGCGGGAAGCGGCCTTCTGCCGCTCAGCGCCCGGTTTGCTTGCGCCATTCGGCGAAACGGTCCTGATTTTCCGGGTCGGTCATCGGATACAGGCCCGGGATGCTCGCACCGGCGTTGATTTTTTCCAGAACAAACGCTTCACGCACTTCCATTTCGGCGCATTCTGCGGCGATTTCCTCGGTCAGGTGGGACGGGATCACCATCACCCCGTCGCCGTCCCCCAGCATCACATCGCCGGGAAACACCGCGACACCGCCACAGGCGACGGGGATATTCAGGTCCAGCGCCTCGTGCAATGTCAGATTGGTCGGCGCCGATGGCCCCGCGCAATAGGATGGCATGTCCAGCGCGGCAATCCCCGTCACATCGCGAAATCCACCATCGGAAACCACGCCGGCGACACCCCGCTGGGCAAGCCGCGTGATCAGGATTGATCCTGCCGTGGCGGCGCGCGCATCCCCCCGAGCGTCCATCACCAGCACATGGCCTCTCGGACAGGTCTCGATGGCGACACGCTGCGGGTGATTGCGGTTCTGAAACACCTCGATCCCGTTGCGATCCTCGCGCGCCGGGATGTAGCGCAGCGTAAAGGCCTGCCCGACCATCGCTGCGCCGCCTGGATTCAGCCGCCGGACCCCCTGAATGAACTGGTTTCGCAAGCCGCGTTTGAAAAGTGCCGTTGCAACAGATGCAGTCGATGCACCGCCAAGTTTCGCACGCGCAGCGTCGGAAAGCACGTAATCGGTCATGGTATCAGGCCTTTCATATAAGGTTGTTGCCTTGCAGAAATCGGATCATCCGGGCCTGTTGTGCCTCGCTCAGCGGCCCGGCCACGGGCGGGTGGGCCGGCCAGCAACCCTGCCCCTCGCCTGCAGCACGGCCTTGACCCCGGTGAGATCCGTGCCGTTCATTTCCTCGGCGCGGATGTCTTGAAAGGCGCGCATTCCCGTGATCAGGCCGCAAGATGGGCGTCGATATAGTCGTGATCGATATCCTGCCCGAGGCCGGGCGTGTCGCGCAGGTGCACGAAGCCTTCCGCGTCCATCTCGTCATCGACCCGGCGCAGATAGGCGGGTGGAGCGTCATAGTCGAGGAAGGGATGCAGCAGGCCGCGCTCGTAATAGGTGGTGTTGGGGATGGCGGCACAAACCGCAAGGTTGCCCGCGCCAGTGCCGTGCACCTCGCAGGACATGCCGAAGCCTTCGGCGATATGGGCGCATTTCAGTGCGGGCCCGATCCCGCCCACATCCCAGACCCCGGTGCGTAGCATGTCGCAGGCCCCGCCGGCGGCCCATTCTGCCCGGGTCCAGTACTTGCCCGTCATTGTCTCGGGCCCGAGGATATTTAGCCGTGGCAAGTTCCCGCTCAGCCATTTGTAGGAAGACAGTGACGCCTCCTCCATGCATTCTTCCATCCACAGGAAGCCAAGCTCTTCCAGCTTCCGGCCCAGCCACAAACTGTCGGCACGGCTGTACCAGTGGTTCGGGTCGAGCATCAGGGGGATGTCGGGGCCCACCGCTTCGCGCACCGCAGCGCAGGCGGTGTAATCCATCTGTACATTCGGGGCCCCGGGGATGGGCGGCATCCATGTATGCAGTTTTACCGCGCGATAGCCGCGCTCCTCCACCAGCCATCCGGCGAAGCGGGCGTAATCTTCGGGCGTGGCGAGGCCGCCTTCCAGATCGTCGCCGCACATGGTGCTGCCATAGGCGAGGATGCGGTCGCGACAGCCGCCCAGCAGCTTCCACACCGGCTGACCGGCGGCGCGACCGGACAGATCCCACAGCGCCATCTCGACCGCGGCGAGCACCTTATCGGTCAGCAGCGCGCCGCTGCCGCGCTGCGCCTTGTAGAGCCGGTGCCACAGTTGCGCCGTGCGCATCGGGTCCGCGCCCAGAAGGGCCGGGCGAATGAAGGTATCCAGGAACGGCTCGCTCACTGTCGCGCAGGGCGCGATGATATGGCCTTCGATGCCGTCATCGGCGGTGATGGTCAGGCAGGCATTGATAGCGATCCGCTCGGGACCGGGATGGGCATGACCGTCGCTATCGCGCGCGGTCCGCGTGCTGTGGGTGAAGCGCCGCACTCTGACTGCCTCGATCCGCATGGCCGCCTCCCGTTGCAGCGCCGCATTCATATCTGTATCATATTATGACTTGGCGCGAATGCAAGGTTTGTTATATTATGACTTTGAAACAAATGCCGGAGTTGGTTCATGGGACGCAAGATCGACAAGGTGCTGATCACCGGCGCGGCCGGCGCACTGGGCAAGACGCTGCGCACGCATCTGGCCGGGGAGTTCGGCCTGTTACGGCTGTCCGATATCGCCGAGATGGCGCCCTCTGGCGCGGGCGAAGAGGTTGTGCCTTGCGATCTTGCCGACCGCGGCGCGGTGGCCGCTTTGTGTGAGGGGGTGGATGCCATCGTGCACATGGGAGGCTATGCCCGCGAGGCAGATTGGGACACGATCCACCGTGCCAACATCCTCGGCGCGATCAACCTATGGGAAGGGGCGCGGATACAGGGTGTGGATCGGGTGATCTTTGCCAGCTCCAACCACGCCATCGGGCTTTATCGGCGCAGCCAGCGAATCGACCATACCACGCCGGCTCGCCCCGACGGCCGCTACGGGCTGTCGAAAGCTTTCGGCGAGGATCTGGCCGCGCTTTATGCCTATAAGTTCAACGTGCGCGGCTTCTGCCTTCGTATCGGCTCCTGTTTCGAGGAACCCTCCAACGAGCGGATGCTGCACACATGGCTCAGCCGGCCCGATCTGGCGCGGCTGGTCCGCACGGGGCTGAACGCCGATTACGTCTATGAAGTAGTCTATGGCATGTCCGATAATCCCGCTGGCTGGTGGGACAATTCGCGCGCGCATGCGTTGGGCTATGCCCCGCAGGACAGCGCCGAGGGATGGCGCAACAAGGTCGAGGGGATCGGCCCCTCCAACCCGATCGACGGCGCGTTTCAGGGCGGCAACTTCGCCTCCGACGAATTCGTCGGTGAACCGGATCGGGTGCCCTGATGTATCTGGGAACACAATACCGTCCCCGCCATGACGACGATCTGCGCCTTATGGCGCAATGCGGCGTTCGTCATGTCTGCATCGACCCGCCGGGCAATCCGCACGACTGGACGCGCGAGATACTGGAGGCACATCGCGACAAGCTGGCGGGCTTCGGGCTGGTGCTCGACATGGTCGAGTTACCGATGCGCTCCAGACCTGTAGAGGAATCGCGCAGCCCCGGCATCCTGCTGGGTAAGGAGCCCGAGCGCAGCCGCGAGATCGACAGCATCTGCAGCCTTCTGGAAGCCGTCAGCGCCGCCGGAATCCCGGCGGTGAAGTACAATTTCAACCTGATCGGCATCCCCCGCACCCCGGACGAGCCCGGGCGCGGTGGATCGATGAACGCGGCCTTCCGCTGGGACAAGGCCGATCAGGATGCCCCTCACGGCCTTGCCGGCGTGGTTGACGAGGAAGAAAATTGGGAGCGTATCTCGCATTTCCTGCGCGCGGTGGTCCCGGTGGCCGAGGCAGTAAAGGTGCGCCTCGCCTGCCATCCCCATGACCCGTATACTCCCCCGGGCTATCGCGGGGTGACGCGGGTTCTGGGCACGGTCGAGGGGCTCAAGCGTTTCGTTCAGACCTGCGAATCGCCCTTTCACGGGCTGAATTTCTGTCAGGGCACCGTGGCCGAGATGCTCGAGGATCCAGCGTCGGAGATCGACGAGGTGATCCGCTGGTTCGGTATGCGCGGCAAGCTCTTCAACGTGCATTTCCGAAATATCCGGGGTGGGAAGCTGTCGTTTATGGAGACCTTCCCGGACGAGGGCGACATGGATATGGTAGCTTCGCTCAAGCTCTATCGCGAGGTCGGCTATAAATACATGATCATGCCCGATCACGCGCCCAAGGTTTCGGGCGCCGACCCGGACGGCCCGGCCTTTACCTTCTGCTATGGCTGGATTATCGGCGCGATGCAGGCGCTGGCGATGGAGCCTTACGGGCCCGAGGGCGCGCCGCATTGGTAAGCTTGGGCGGCCCAAATTCAACTGAATGCGGGCCGCCGGCCTCGGGCTCAGAGCCCAGCAACTCGTCTGACAGGTGCGCCCGCGACCGGGGCCTGTCCGATCATCAGCATCCCGGTGTCCGGATGGCTGCGGTTCTTGTCATTGGCGAGCGAGGTCACGACCAGCGTGCGCAGCCCCTCGCCGCAGAAACACGGCATCGTCGGCCCGGGCGCGAGGGTTGGGTGACTTTCGCGCAATATGCCCTCCTGTGACCATCTGTTGAGCTTTCCGGCAGAGATGCCCGCGCTCCAGTAATCCCCGTTCGCGTCGCAGGCGCCACCATCGGGGCGGCCGATCTCCTCGTCCGGATGGGCGATTCGGCGGCGGTTCGAGACCGTACCGTCGCGTGCGTCGAAATCCCAAAGGTCGATCCACTGGCCGCGGCTGTCCGTGTGCACCATGGTCTTGCCATCCGCCGTCCACGCAAGCCCGTTTGAGACGATCGCCTCGATCCCGTCCACCTGTCGCATCCCCTCGGGCGTGACACGGAACATCCGGCCCATGGGGCGACTTTCGCCGCTCAGATCCATGGAGCCCACCCAGAAGGCGCCGTCGGGGCCGGTCTTGCCGTCATTCAGGCGGACCTTTTCGGGAACCTCGGGCACCTCAGCGAACGTCTCGAAAACCCCGGTCTCGACGTCGAGCATCATCACCCGGCGCGGCAGGGAGACCAAGAGCCGCCCGCTTTCGCACAAGCCCAGCGAATAGGGCGGCTCCGGCGGGGTGTATTCTTGCAGGGTCTGACCGTCGAGCGAGACCGCATGGACCCGCGCGCCCGCCATGTCGACGAAAAAGACCAGACCGCGCCGGTCATCCCATGTCGGCCCCTCGCCCCCCATGAAGCGGCGTTCGACCAGCGGCTTGAAGGTAATCGCGCTCATGGGTAGGCCGTCGAGCCGTCACGACGGATCATCGTCGCGCGCTCCCAATGAACGTAATCGTCTTTCTCCAGGACCTTCTCGTTGATCTCCACTCCCCAGCCGGGACGGTCGGGCCGCAGTTCCAGATGGCCGTCCACAGGGAGATAGGGATCGACCACATAAGGCGCATCGAGGGGCAATTTATACTCCAGTATCTTGAAGTTGGTGCAGGCGGCGGCGAAATGCAGGTTCACTGCCGTGGCCAGTGGTCCCATCGGGTTATGGGGCGCGACTGTCGCATAATGCGCCTCGGCGATAGTGGCGATGCGCCGCATCTCGGAAAGCCCGCCGACGACGCAGACATCGGGCTGCACGATATCGGCGCCCTGCACGTTGAGAAGCGCGAGAAACTCGTAGCGGTTGTAGAGGCTCTCTCCGGTGGCCAGCGGGCAGTTGAGCGCTGCGCGCAGGGCGCCCCATGCTGGCATATGCTCCATCCGGATGGGTTCTTCGTAAAACAGCGGATCGAGCGGGGCTAGCGCATTGCCCAGTTGAATCGCCTGCTGCGGCTCGAATATCTGCGCATGTCCGTCGCAGGCGAACTCGTAATCGGGCGGGCAGTGTTCGCGCAGCTTCGCAAAGTAATCGACGCAGGCGGACACCGCATTGCCCCAGCGGCTTTTGTGGATATGGCGGCGCAGCGGCAGGGCCTTGAAGGCGGTGAAGCCGTATTTTTCATGCACTTCGGCGATACGATTGAAAACCTCTGGCGGCTCCGGGCTGTTGTAGAGGCCCAAATAGACTTGCACGCGGTCGCGCACCGCGCCGCCCAGCAGCTGATAGACCGGCAGGCCCAGCGCTTTGGCCGAGATCTCCCACAGGCACTGGTCGATCGCCGAAAAGGCCGAAAGGCCGATGGCGCCTGGCGGAAACCGTGCCTGTTGGTGCAGCTTGAGCATCAGGTATTCGATGCGGCGCGGGTCCTCACCCTCGATAAAGCGGTAGTAGTATTCGAGCGTCGGCGCCAGTGCTCGGTCGGGGCCGTGATTATAGCATTCGCCCCAGCCGGTGATCCCCTCATCCGTGTCAATGGCCACGATCAAGCGAGGGCGACTGCCATCGCGTGACATGTAACTGCGCAGACCGGTGATCTTCATTTCGCACATCCTGTTGGCCGCAGGCTGAGCCGGGCCGCCCGGCGCATCCGGGTCTGGAAATAGACGGCCTCCGCCACGGTGCCGGGCTCGTAGGACCAGCCGTCATCGGGCGGCATGTCGGCGACATTCCTGCTGGCGGGGTATTTCGCCGCCTCTTCCTCCACGATCTCGACGCCCAGGCCGGGCGCATCGGGCACGGCGATGGCGCCGTCCTCGACCGTCAGAACCGGGCTGACCACCTCGTAGCGGCCGGGCCAGTCGAATTCGATCCGCTCCAGCATCAGGGCGTTGGGGATGGTCGCCATCACATGCAGCGCCGCGAACTCCGCCAATGGACCGAGCGATCCGGAATGGGGCGCCATGGTGATGAAATGCCCCTCGGCCATGGCGGCCATCTTGCGCATCTGGGTGATGCCACCGGCGCGGCCGGTATCGGGCTGGATGACATCCACAAGCCCGCGTTCGACATAAGGGCGGATGCCCCAGATGGTGGAGACCCGTTCGCCCGCCGCAAGCGGAATGGTCGTGCCGTCGCGCACTCGCGCCAGCGAATCGAGGTTTTCGGGCGCCACCGGATCCTCGAAGAACAACAGATCCAGCGGCTCCAGCGCGCGGGCGGTGACGATGGCATCGCCCGGTGTCATCCATGACGGCCCATGCGCATCGACCATTATGTCCACATCGTTGCCCACCGCTTCGCGCACGGCGGCAACCTTGTCGATGTTGACGGCACCGGTGAAGGAAATCTTGATGCCGCGATAGCCCAATTCCGTGAGGCGATGGGCAGCGGCAGGCGTCTTGGCGTGGCCATAGACGGGGATGCGGTCGCGGAACTTTCCGCCAAGCAGGTTCCAGACCGGCTGGCCAAGCACCTTGCCCTTGATATCCCACAACGCCATCTCGATCGCGGTCATGGCGCCGCCGCCGACGGTGCCGGTCAGGCCATGCCCCATCGTGGCGTTGTGCATCTTGGCCCAAAGCCTGTCGATATGGGCCGGATCCTCGCCCACCAGCACGTTGGCCAGGTCATGCACCGCCGTTTCGATCACGCGCGGCCAGCCAGAGCCCTCGCCGACGCCCTCGATGCCTTCGTCGGTCAGGATCTTGACGAAAAGCCAGCAGCGAGACCCGCGAAAGTCGCTTTCGCCCGGCGCGGCGCCGGGAGCGGGTGGCCGCGGCCCGACCTGGACGAGATAGGTGCGGATATCGGTGATCTTCATGGCTTGTCCTTTGGTTCAGGCCGCGGATTCGGCATCCGCGCGATACCGGGTTCGGACGTGCTTGCCCCGCTGGCGCGGGTCGGGCACGGGAACGGCCGACAGCAAGGAGCGGGTGTAGGGATGGGTGGGGTTGGAGCATACCGCCTCGGTCTCTCCGGTCTCGACGATCTTGCCGCGATGCATCACGGCGATTCGATCGCAGAAATAGCGGATGACCGCGATATCATGCGAGATTAAGAGGAACGACAGCCCCATCCTTTCCTGCAGATCCAGCAACAGATCGAGGATCTGGATGCGCAGGCTGACATCGAGCGCCGAGGTCGCTTCATCCGCGATGATCACGCGCGGCTCCGGCGCGATGGCGCGGGCAATGCCGATGCGCTGGCGCTGCCCCCCCGAAAAGGCGTGCGGATAGCGGTCATAGGCCGATTGCGGCAGCCCGACCACATCAAGCAATTCGCACACGCGCTGGCGCAGGCTATGCTTCGAATGAGTGCGTAGCAGTAAGAGCGGCTCGCCGATGATCTGGCCCACCGTCATGCGCGGATTGAGCGACGAGAATGGATCCTGAAACACCATGCGGATCTCGCGCCACGCCGGGCGCAACTCATTTTCCTTCAGCTTGGCAAGGTCCGTGGTGCGCCCGTCACGCCCGGTAAAGCGGATCGCGCCACGCGTGGTTCCGTGCACGCCCTGAATGCAGCGGCCCAGCGTTGTCTTGCCCGATCCGCTTTCGCCCACGATCCCGAGGTTCTCGCCCTCGCGCAATTCCAGCGAGGCGTCGTTTACGGCAACGAAGGTCTCTTTCCTCAGGCCCAGCAACCCGGCGGAGAGGTAGAAATGCTTTGCCAGCCTGTCCACCTTCAGCGCCGTGGCCCCGGGCGGGCTGGCCGCGCGCATCGCCAGCCGCCTGGGCGAGGGCTCGTCGAGCCGCTTGACCGCGGCGAGCAGGCGCTGGGTATATTCCTCTTTCGGGGCTTCGAAGATCGGCAGCGGCGCGCCCCGTTCAACGACCTGGCCGCGATACATCACCGCAACCTCGTCGGCGATTTCGGCTACCACGCCCATGTCGTGAGTGATGAACATCATTCCCATGCCGGTCTCTTGCTGGAGCCGGCGCAGCAGGTCGATGATTTCCGCCTGAATGGTGACGTCGAGCGCAGTGGTCGGCTCGTCGGCGATCAGCACCGACGGGTTGCAGGCGATGGCCATGGCGATCATTGCGCGCTGCCGCATCCCGCCCGAATATTCGAAAGTATAGCGCTTGATCGCTTTCTCAGGAGTGGGGATTTCGACCAGACGCAGGAGTTCCACCGCGCGGTCCATGGCATCCTTTTTCGAGATCGCCTCGTGCAGGCGGATCGCCTCGACGATCTGGTTGCCGATCGTGTGCACGGGCGACAGCGCGCTCATCGGTTCTTGAAAAATCATCGCGACGTCGCGGCCCCGGATCGCGCGGATCTCCGGGCCTCGCGCAGGCAGGGCGGCAAGGTCGACGATGTCGTCCTCGTCGCCCTGCCTGCGCGCAGTATTGTGCCGGTGCAGTAGAATCCGGCCCTGGGTGATGCGGCCCGGGTGGTCCACGATTTGCAACACCGACCGCGCCGTCACGCTTTTGCCTGAACCGCTTTCGCCGACCACGCAGAGGGTGCGCCCGGCCTCCACAGTCAGCGACACGTCGTCCACCGCACGGAAAACCCCGTTCCGGGTCGGAAACTCTGTGATGAGGTTCTGGATTTCGAGGACAGGGTTCGTCATGAGGTCTGCACCTCGCTGTAGGGGTCTGCAGCGTCACGGATACCATCGCCGAGGAAGTTGAGCGACAGGACGCCCAGCACTACTGCGGCCCCCGGGATGAACAGCCAGGGCGCCTGCGAGATCGACTGCACGTTCTGCGCCTCGCGCAACAGCACACCCCATGACACCATCGGCGGCTGCAGGCCAAGCCCGAGGAATGACAGCGAGGTCTCCGCAATGATCATCAACGGAATCGCCAGCGTGACCGAGGCAATGATATGGCTCGCCATGGACGGCGCCATGTGTCGCAGGATCACCCGCCGCCGGGTCGCCCCGTCAAGCCGGGCCGCGATCACGAAATCCTCATTGCGCAGCGCGAGGAATCGGCCGCGCACCACGCGCGCCAGTTCCGTCCAGCCCACCAGAGACAGGATTGCGGTGATCGCGAAATATCGTGTGAGTGGTGACCAATCCTGTGGCAGCGCGGCCGACAGTCCGAGCCAGATGGGGATTGTGGGGAGGGCGAGCACCAGCTCTACGAAGCGCTGGATCACCGCATCCGTCACCCCCCCGAGATAGCCCGATATACCCCCGAGCGTGACCCCGAGGATTAGCGCCAGCGCTACCCCCACAAGCCCGATGGTCATCGAAACCCTCGTGCCAAATATCACGCGGCTGTACATGTCGCGCCCCAGCCGGTCGGCTCCGAAGAGGTAGAAACGGTCGCCCGGATTGCTTGCGGTGAACAGCCGCCGCTCCATCGGGATCAGCCCCCAGAGCCGGTAGGGCGTACCCTTGGCGAAAAAGCTGATGAAGATCACGCGGTCCGGATCGGGCACATACGTAGTCTGCAGGGTGAAGGGGTCGCGTTCGCGCGAGAAGGCGCGCACATGCAGCCCGAAGCCGCTACCGTCATAGGTCGTGTCATAGAACAGGCGCGGCATTTGCGGCGGATGATAAACATTCTGCGAACTGGTGCTTTGTGGCGCGAAGGGCGCGAGGAACTCCGCGAAGGCGGCGACGAAGTAGAGCGTCAGGACGATCACCCCGCCGATCACGGCAACGCGGTGGCGGCGGAAGGCCCACCACATCAGTTTCCACTGCGAGGAATGCTCCACATCCGGGATTTCCGTCGCGGCCTCCGGAAGGGCGGTATTCGTGTCGGGTGCGGTCATATCAGCGATACCTGATCCTTGGGTCCACGAACGCGAGCAGGATGTCGGAAACCAGCATCCCGATGATCGACAGGCAGCACAGCAGCAGGATGAAAGCGCCGGCAAGGAACATGTCCTGCGACAGCAGCGCCTGCAGCAGCAGCGGCCCCGCGGTGGGCAGCGACAGCACGAAGGCCGTGATCACCGCCCCCGAGATCAGTTGCGGAAAGGCCCAGCCTATGGTCGAGACAAACGGGTTTAGGGCGATCCGTACCGGGTATTTCATCAGCAGGCGGAACTCCGATACGCCCTTGGCGCGGGCGGTCGTGACATAGGGTTTGTTCAGCTCATCCAGCAGGTTGGCGCGCATGATCCGCATCAGGCTGGCAGTCGAAGACAGGCCCAGAATGGCGATCGGCAGCCAGATATGCTTGAGAAGGTCCACGAATTTGGCCCAGGACCAGGGCGCGCGCTGGTACTCTTCGGAGAACAGCCCGCTCACATCGGCGCCGAAAAAAACTACGGCGACATACATCATCACCAGCGCTAGCAGAAAGTTGGGCATGGCAAGGCCGAAGAAGCCCACGGTCGTCAGCACGTAATCCGAGACAGTGTACTTGCGCACCGCCGAATATATGCCCAGCGGCAGGGCCACGGCCCAGGTGAACATCAGCGTACCCAGCGCCAGTGCGACCGACAGGCCCATACGCTCCCAGATCAGTTGCGAGACCGGCTGCTGCCATTCGAAAGAGATGCCGAAATCGCCGCGCATCACACCGCTGATCCAGAGCAAGTATTGCGTGAGAAAAGGGCGGTCTAGCCCGTAGCGTTCGCGCAGCGCCTCCAGCCGTTGCTCGTCCACCACATCCCCCGACTGGGCGAGCGTTGCGGCAAAGCTGGTGACGAAATCGCCGGGCGGTGCCTGGATCAGCGCAAAAGCGATCAGGGATGCGGCGAAGAAGAATGGCACCGACCACACCAAGCGCCAGAATATGTAGCCAAGCAGCATCTTTCACTCCCCGGAAAGGCGGTGCGGCGTTTAGGGTGGGGGGGGGGGGGGGGGGGGGGGGGGGGGGGCGCCCGGGCGCGCCCCCCCCCCCCCACGGCCGGATTTCAGGCAATCTTAGAGATCAGCGATCCCACCACCAGACCTGCGGCAGCGTCGGCCCCGGGGTCGGATAGTACCACGAGCTAGGCTTGGAGTCGGGCACGTTGCGCAGATCGTTCTGCACGATGCCGAAGCGCGGCGGAGCCGTGGCGATACCGAGCACCTCGAACTGATCTGCGGCGATGTCCGCAATCTGGTGCATGTAGGCCCGGCGTTGATCGGCATCGACCGTGGCCTTGGCCAGATCGTAAAGCCGCATCCGTTCCTGCACGTGCTCCGGCGGCTCCTCGCCCTGCGCGCCGCCCGTGTTGTACCAACGGCTCCAGGCGATGCCCCAGCGCGAGTCGTGGTGCACTGGCACGATCTGCTGCGGGATCTCGCCCGGTACCCAGGCGGCGTTGCCGACCCAGACGGCGGCATCGTGGTCGTTCGCGTTCGACGTCCGCTCATAGAAGAACGTCCGCTCCATCGGGTTGATGTCGGCCCGCACGCCAAGCTCGGCCCAGTATTGCGAGGCCATCTCGAGGATGTCCACATGTTCCGGGTACAGCGTCGGGATCACGTCGATGGTGAAGCGCAGCGGCTGGCCGTTTTCCATCTGGCGGATGCCCTCAGCGCCGCGCTCGAAGCCCAGCTCGTCCAGCAGCCGGTTAGCTTCGTTCGGGTCGAACTCCAGATACTGGGTCGATCTGCGCTCGTGGAAATTCGGGTGATCCCGGAACGGCCCCCCCTGCCACGGCTCGCCTTGGCCCAGAAGCGCGGTCTCGATGATCTCCTCGCGGTCCATCCCGATCGACAGCGCCACCCGGAAATCCCGCTCGCTGAAGAGCGCGCGCATCTCCGGATCCTTGTGGGTCAGGTTGAAGTTGAGGACCATGTTGGTCCCTCCGACGGCGCGCGCCTCGAAGAAGTCATAGTCGCCCTCTTCGCGGTTCTGCGCCAGAACCGGGCGGTTCGCCGGCCCGTCGATGTGCCGCTGGGCATAGTCGATCCTTCCGCCGATGATCTGCAGGATCAGGCTTTCCACATCCTGCGCTATGGGCGCGAACAACCGGTCGATATAGGGCAGTTGGTTTCCTTCCTCGTCGACCTGCCAGAAGAAGGGGTTGCGCTCCATCACCACGCGGGTAGCCCCCCCGGTATAGGGCTCGGTCACGACCCAAGGGTCGAGCGTCGGCCGGTCGGGGTTGCCCCAGCGCGAGGGGATTTCGATATCGCCGCATTGCTGCTGGAACAGGTTGCGCCAGTCGCCCGCACCGAATTCGGCGATCAGTTGGTCGATATCGTCGTTGTGATCGGGGTGGAACTGCATGCAGTAATGCTTGGCGTAAAGCACCGGATGCTGCCCCAGCGGCGAGGACAATTCGGCCAGAAAGTCGCCATAGGGCGCCGCGAAGGTAAAGCGTACGGTCAGATCGTCGATCTTCTCGACGGTCATCGGCTCGCCCTCGGCCTGATAGCGCGTCGGGGTCGGAGCAAACTCCTCGTTCAGCAGCAGATCGTTGACGTTGAAGAGGATGTCGTCGGCGGTGAAGGGTTCCCCGTCGGACCACCGCATGCCTTCACGCAGAGTGAAGGTGAATACGGTCGCGTCCTCGTTCGCCTCGAAACTTTCGGCGAGGTTCGGGATGACTGTGGTGTAGTCCGGATCCCACCGCACCAGGCCCTGTGGGCTGACCATGCGCAGGATGTGGTTGTGGTCCGAACTGCCGCGCAGGCCGAACCGCAGATCGCCGCCATACCGACCCACGCCGTGAGGGCCGCCCACGACTTCGGGCGCAGCGGGCAGACGCTCCGCCACTGGGGGCAGGGTACCGGCCTCCACTTGCTCGGCCAGCGACGGCGCTTCTGCCCAGCCCGATGCGAGGGCGGGGCCGCCCCAGCACAGGGCCGCGGCAAGCGCCGTGGCGGATACTCTGTATCTAGTTCTCATGTCATTTCCTCCCAATGGTCGCGGCTCCTCATGCCGCTGTTGCTCAGGTCGTTGGCAGAACCTCTTGGGTGGGTTCTTGCGCCACGCCCGATCACGTATTGCGCGCAATCAGGTCGGCGAGAAGCTCCTCCTCCTCGGCCGTCAGGTCGGTAAGCGGCGGGCGGACCGGGCCCGCAGGAAAGCCTACCTGCCGCACGCCGGCCTTTATCGCCGCGACGGCATAGCCGTGGTTGCGGTTGCGGATGGCCATGAAAGGATAAAAGAATTCCCGCAGGATTGCCTCGGTCCGGACACGGTTGCCACCGCGCAGGGCCACATAGAACTCCTGCGCCAGCCGGGGCACGAAGTTGAACACCGCCGAAGAATAGGTGCAGAAACCGGCGCCTAGATAGGCTTCGGCGAAGAGCTCCGCCGTGGGCATCCCGCCCACATAGGAAAGCCGGTCGCCTAGCCGCGCCGTCACCTCGCGCACCAGCCCGATATTGCCCGAGCCGTCCTTGAAGCCGATGAGGTTCGGGCACTCCTCGGCCAGTTGCGCCAGCGTGTCGGGTTGCAGGATCGCATTGTCGCGGTTGTAGACGACCACGCCGATATCCACTGCCCTGCAGACCTCGCGGACATGCGCGGCCAGACCGGCCTGCGGCGCGTCGATCAGATAATGGGGCAGGAGCAGGATGCCATCCGCGCCGGCACCCGCGACCGCGCGCGCCAGATCGACCGCGATGCGTGTCCCATATCCACAACCGGCAATGATCGGGGTGCTGCTCGCAGCGGCCTTGGCCGCCCGCACGATTTTCGGCACCTCTTCGGGCAAGAGGGAAAAGAACTCCCCGGTGCCGCCGGCGGCGAAGAGCACCCTCGCGTCATAGCCCGCAAGCCAGCCCACATGGTCGGCATAGACCGCCGGATCGAAAGCGCCCGCTGCATCGAAAGGCGTGACCGGAAAGGACAGCAGGCCATCGGACAATGATCTTTTCAATTCATCCGGCTGCATGCGATTCGCCCCGCAATTTAACCTATCATGAAATTACGGTAATTTATCATACAAGTGCTGTCAACGCATGTGACAGGACGTCACCGACTACGCCGCAGAAGGTCACGATAGCGGTCGCGGCTGCCTTCGAGATGCAAGCGCATCGCAGCCCGTGCCCCTGCCGCGTCGCCTGCGGCGACGGCATCCGCGATGCTCAAATGTTCGTCCTGGATCTTGCGCAGGTAGTCCGCCGGGGCCGCCGGCGCCGAGCCGATATCGCGAATTTTTGTTTGGCCATCGTCCGAACTCATCGCCGCGCGCGGAATTGCATCAAGCCCCATGTTTTCGAGCAGGCGACGGAAATGCGGGTTGTTCGTCGCATCGGCTATGGCGAGGTGAAACTTGAAATCGGCATCGACGCTGGGCTTTCCCCATGTCATCGCCCGCTCGATCGCCTGCCAGCATTCGCGAACGGCCTCGGCCTGCGCGGGCGAGCGGCGGGTGGCGGCCAGCGACGCCGCCTCGACCTCGATTGCGATGCGCAATTCAAGAAATTCGATGACTTGCGACAATCGTGTCGGATCCTCGATGCGAAAGATCACTTGCGGTTCCGGCGCCGCCGAGGTGCTGATCACAAAGACGCCAGCGCCCTGTCGCGCCTCCACAAGGCCACGCAGGCGTAGAGACGAAACCGCCTCGCGCACGACGGTGCGGCTGACCCCATAGCGTTGCGTCATCTCGCTTTCGCTGGGCAGCTTGCCACCGACCGGCACCTCGCCCGAGGTGATAGCGCTGCGCAGCGCTTCCTCGACGATGCGCACGAGGTTTCCCCGCTCGTTTGGCATTGAATCCGGCATAATCTTCTGTTTGTCCTGCGCTTGTGCTATTCATAGCGCATGAACCGGCCGACCGATCCTGCAACGCTGGCATCATACTAATAGCATGCATAACATATGATGACTTGTCTAGTTCCTTGCGCCGGCTGCCGGGGGCGGGCTCAAGCGCTCGCGTCTTTGGCGGCGATGGGCTGGATTCCCGCCGCGATCCCCGGCGCCCCGGGCAGGCTCATCTTTCGGCTGAAGAATTTCAAATCTGCCACCGCCAGGCCGGGCTTGGCCAAACTCACGAAGCTGGCCAAAAGAGTGAATGCTCGGATAGATCGGACATGGGGTTTCGGGGCGATAACAACAAAGTCCTGTTCAACCAGTCCGCTGCATCTCTCAGGCAGAAACCGAAAAGTGATACGAAATAGAGTTTCGCAGATCCATACCCGTATCGCGTCGTCTCTTCTACCTGAATCGACCGTACCGCTTATGCGCATGGCCGCGATCGATGGCGATTGCGGAACTCTGCGATTGCAATGCCGGGCCGCGGCTAGTCAGATCTCCGCCCATCATGACAATTCGGCAAGTAAGCTGAACGACCGGTTCCAAGATGACCAACCGTGGCGATGAACGTCCAAATTGGGGCGCGTAGCGATCCGTCAGAATGCGGGGCCGGGAGGAGAATGTCTGGTATCCGGCACAATTTGTCGATTGCCGAAGTTC
>JAFIEN010000047.1 GCA_020832515.1 Rubellimicrobium sp.
CCAGACGCCCCTTGCCCGATCACATGCCGCAAGCGCTGGTCAATCCTCCTCGCCCGCTGCGGGCAGAAGCTGTGTCACCCCAACCGCCCCCGCACGTGCCAGAGCAGGGTCGAGCGACATGGGGATATACTCTCCCTGCCGCCACCGCACGCCCAGATCGTCGTAGTGGCGCGACAGGAAATGCCCCGACTGCCCGGTCGAGATGATGAAGACCGAACTGTCGGGATCGGCGAAATCATAGACCCCGCGAAAGGCCGCGGCGTGGACATTGCGGAACGGATGCGGGCCCGTGCCTAGCGTCCGTCCCCGCATGAGCGTGTGGTCGTCGCCGCTGGTCGACTGGCGGATATTCACGAACCAGTTCAGGACAGGCATCTCTCCCAGCACCGGATGGTCATGCATCGCCAGATGCGCATCGCCCCAGCGCAGCGACTCGAGTGCCGTGCCGTAGGTCTCGGCGATGAAGACCAGCGCATCGTCCAGCGCCAGCCGTGCGATGTCGGTGCAGGTCTCGACCGGGGCCGACTGGATGATGTCGCACCAGACCGAGGCACCGTTCACGTCGCGATAGACCCGCTCGATGAACAGGGGTTCGAGATGGGTGAACTGGTCGGCCAGGGGCCCAAGCTCGTCCCGGATCAGCCGGTCCTGCAGCGCGCGCATCCAGGCGGCATAGATCAGCGGTTCGGGCAGGTGCTCGTTCATCTCGCCGTTCCATTCCGACAGCAGCTCGAGCGCGCGCTGGCGCTGTCGCTCAGGCGTGCCTGCGGGTGCGGCCTCGCCGGTGAACCAAAGGTCGGCCCCGACAAGTGGCAGGAGCGAGCGGGCCGCAAAGCTGACCGTGTCGAGCTGCGCCTCGATGAAGCTTTCGCGGGTATGGACCTGACGGTTCTGCATCAGGCCGCGCCAGCGCTGCACCCTCTGGCTGTCGCCCCACAGGAACGAGACATGGTTGGGAAACGGCCGGTCGACGATCTTGTTGTTGGTATTGCCGATCAGTCCTCCGGGGGGGTCGATGACCCTTGGATTGGCCGCATAGGGCAGGATCCCGCGCCAGCGGTTCTGCGGCAGATAGCCCAGCGTGGGCATCCGCCCCTGGCTCATGTGCGCGGGGTCGCGGTCGGGCATGTGGCCCACCATGACCATGGCCACGGTGTTGCGGTCGGCCAACGTCAGGTTCTGCGAGGGGGCGACGAACAATTCACCCGCCGCAATGGCCTGCTGCACGGTCGTGGACCCCATCAGCCGCATCGCGGCCGTCATCGTCGTGTCCTCGCGCGAAAGTGCGGTCCAGGCGATCGAGGTGACATGGCCGGGTGGCCGGATCGTGCCGAGGTTGAAATGCTCGGGCGGCAGGACCGGGCCGTTCTCGGTCCAGTGCATGCGGATCGTGACCGGGGCGGCATTCCTGACCGCGATGATGCTGTCGCGGCTTTCGAACCGGGCCCAGCCATCGGGCGCGCGATATTCGTCGGGATTGGCGGGGTTGACCTCTTCGACGAAGATGTCGAGGTCGTCGAGATAGCTCGAGGTGATCGCCCAGCCCAGATCGGCACTGCGCCCCGTCAGCACCGCTGGAATCCCGGGGATCGTGCCGCCGATCACGCCGCCCGATGACAGCTCGAGCCGTGCCAGATACCAGGGCGAGGGCGCGCTCAGCGGCAGATGCGGATCGTTGGCCAGAAGCGTCGAGCCCTTGGCAGACCGGTCAACCCCTGCCGCCCATGCGTTCGACGCACCGGCCAGCGGCATCGGCATGGCCGGCGACAGCGGATCGCGCAGGGGCGAGGTGTCGGCCATCCGCCGAGGGACCCCCGGAACGATCCGCGAATACTCGGGCAGGTCCATCGTGCCCGCGCCCGGCACATCAGGTACGATGTCGGCAAGCCGCTCGGCCGGCAGCATCAGCGACAGGCGCGCGCGCAGGACCTCTGCCTCGAGATGGGCATTCAGCTGCAGCGCCATCAGCTTGAGGATCGCAAGGCTGTCGGCGGGCTGCCAGGGCGCGATGGCATGGTTGAAAAGCCACATTTCGGGTGCGCCACGCCCCAATGCGCCGGTGCTGACCTGCTCGAACCAGGCGTTGACGCCCGTGGAATAGGCTTCGAGTGCGGCACGCGTGGTCGTGTCCTGCGCCTCGACCGAGGCGCTGGCCGCGCCGTACAGATCAAGCCGTCGCAACAGCTTGTCGGTCAGAAGCGTGCGCTCGCCGAACAGCTCGGACAGCCGCCCCTGCGCCGTCCGGCGCAGCATGATCATCTGCCAGAAGCGGTCCTGCGCATGGGCATAGCCCAGCGCGAAGAAGACGTCCTCGTCGGTTTCGCCGAAGATATGGGGCACATTGGCATTGTCGCGCAGGATCTCGACCGGGGCCGAGATGCCGGCCAGTTCCACCGTGGCCGAGTAATCCGGCAGCGACCGCGAGGCGAAGTACCACAGGATCAGAAGGGTGCCGACGAACAGCGTGACCAGTCCCACGGTGATGCGCAGGAGCCAGCGGAAGAGTTTGGCCATCGGATGTCCGTCTATATGCGTTACGGCGTTCGGCATGGGCGCCCCCGGCATTGACGAGGCTGCCGGGGGCGTTACGAGGTGCTAACGGATTTGCAGGCGAAGTGCAAAAGGGGGAAGCGATGACAAGACTGGCATTTCTGGGGCTGGGCGTGATGGGCGGGCCGATGGCGGGCCACCTTCTGTCGGCCGGGCATGAGGTCACCGTCTGGAACCGGACCCCGGCCCGGGCAGAGGCCTGGGTCGCGGCGCGGGGCGGGCGTCGCGCCGATAGCGCGCGGGCCGCCGCCGAGGGAGCCGAGGTCGTGCTGGCCTGTGTCGGCAATGACGACGACCTGCGCGCGGTCTGCCTGTCGCCCGCGGGTGCCTTCGCGGGGATGGCGGCCGGCACGCTCTTCATCGACCACACGACCGTATCTGCCAGGGTCACGCGCGAACTCCAGGCCGTGGCGGCAGAGCGTGGCATCGGTTTCGTCGATGCGCCGGTCTCGGGCGGGCAGGCGGGGGCCGAGAACGGGCAGCTTTCGGTCATGTGCGGCGGCGCGGAGGCCGATTTCGCCCGGGCCGAGCCGATCATCGCGGCCTATGCGCGCATCTGCCGCCGGCTGGGTGACAGCGGCGCGGGGCAACTGGCCAAGATGGTGAACCAGATCGCCATCGCGGGCCTTGTGCAGGGCCTGTCCGAGGCGCTCCATTTCGCCGAAGAGGCCGGGCTTGACGGGCGCGCGGTGGTCGAGGTCATCTCGCAAGGGGCGGCAGGAAGCTGGCAGATGGCGAACCGGCACGGAACCATGCTCGACGACCGCTTCGACCACGGCTTTGCGGTTGACTGGATGCGCAAGGATCTGGGCATCGTGCTTGGCACCGCGGACGAGCTTGGTGCCAGCCTCCCTGTCACGGCGCTGGTCGATCAGTTCTACAAGGATGTCCAGCGGATGGGCGGCGGGCGGTGGGACACGTCCTCGCTTATCCGGCGTCTGCGCCGCGTCGCGCGCTAGGGGCGCATAGCCCCACCATCCGGCGGACCTGATCCGGCGTCGCGCCCTCGGCCCGGTAGAGCGCGATGGCACGGGCATCGTCGCGCTTGGCAAGGCGCTGCCCGGCTGCATCGCGGATCAGGCGGTGGTGGTGGTAGACCGGCGTGGGCAGGCCAAGAAGCGCCTGCAGCAGGACATGGATCGGGGTCGCCTCGAACAGGTCCGCCCCCCGCGTGACATGGGTCACGCCCTGTGCGGCATCGTCCACCACGACGGCCAGATGGTAGGAGGTGCCGAAATCCCGCCGGGCAAGGACCGGATCGCCGATCCCGTGCAGCATCGCGTCGCGGTCGGGGCGGTGGGTGCCGGGACGGGCGGGGCCGGTCTCGGTGAAGGCAAGCGGTGGCAGGGTGGCCAGCGCGCGGGCAAGGTCAAGGCGCAGGGCTGTGTCGGGCAGGGGGCTTGTGTGCGCGCGGGCACGGCAGGTGCCGGGGTAGATCACACCGTCGGGGCCCTGCGGGGGCGCACCTTCCTGCGGGGCGGAGGCAGCCTCGAGGATGTCGCGCCTTGTGCAGGTGCAGGGATAAAGCAGCCCGCGGTCCCACAGCGCCTGCAAGGCGGCGCGATAGGCGGGCAGGCGACCCGACTGGCGCATGACGGGCTGCGGCCAGGTCAGGCCCAGCCAGGTCAGGTCGTCGAAGATCGCCGTTTCCCATGCGGGGCGGGCGCGGGCGCGGTCGATGTCCTCGATCCGTAGCAGGAACGTGCCCCCCGCCGCATGGGCCATGTCATGGGCAAGGATGGCAGAATAGGCGTGGCCAAGATGCAGCGGGCCGGTGGGCGAGGGCGCGAAGCGCGTGATCATTCCGCCGCGGCGGCGTGCGGCCCTTCGCCCAGCCAGTTCAGGAAATCCGCCTTCGCGCGGTCGGTATAGGCCTTGTAGCGGTCCTTGCGCCCGCGGCGGCCGCCCTTAGCCTCGACCGGGGGAAACAGGCCGAAGTTCACGTTCATCGGCTGGAAGGTCCGGGCATCGGCGCCGCCGGTGATATGGGCGACAAGCGCGCCCATTGCGGTGCTGGCGGGCACGGGCGGCAGGCTTTGCCCGGTCATCCCGGCCGCAGCCATACGCCCCGCCAGAAGGCCCATGGCCGCGCTTTCGACATAGCCCTCGACCCCGGTGATCTGTCCCGCGAAGCGGATGTTGGGCCGTGCCTTCAGACGCATCTGGCTGTCGAGCAATGTGGGCGAATTGATGAAGGTGTTGCGGTGGATACCGCCAAGCCGCGCGAACTGCGCATTCTCAAGCCCGGGGATTGTCCTTAAAACAGAGGTTTGGGCGCCGTACTTCATCTTGGTCTGGAAGCCAACGATGTTGTAGAGCGTGCCCAGCGCATTGTCGCGGCGCAGCTGGACCACGGCATATGGCTTGTCCTCGGGCCGGTGGGCATTGGTCAGGCCCACAGGCTTCATCGGGCCGAACCGCAGCGTCTCGCGGCCGCGTTCGGCCATCAAATCGATGGGCCGGCATCCGGCGAAATATCCCGCGGTATCGCCCTGGTTTAATTAGGTCTTGTCGGCGGCCAGCAGCGCGTCGATGAAGCTTTCGTATTGGTCGCGCGTCATCGGGCAGTTGATATAGGCGGTGCGTTCCGCCTCGGTCTCGCCCTTGTCGTAGCGGGACTGGCGCCAGGCCACGTTCATGTCGATCGTGTCGGCATGGACGATGGGGGCGATTGCGTCGAAGAAGGCAAGCGCATCCGAGCCGGAGATGGCATGGATGCTTTCGGCCAGGGCGGGTGACGTCAGGGGGCCGGTCGCGATGATCCAGTCGCCCGAAGCGGGCAGGGTGGTCACTTCCTCATCCGTGACGGTGACAAGCGAGTGGGCGTGCAGGGCCTGGGTCACCGCGCGGGCAAAGGCATCGCGGTCCACCGCAAGCGCGCCGCCGGCGGGAAGGCGGTGGCGGTCTGCCATCGTGATCACAAGGCCCCCCGCCGCGCGCATTTCCCAATGCAGCAGGCCTACGGCATTCTGCTCGTCATCATCCGAGCGGAAGGAATTCGAGCAGACCATCTCGGCCAGATCGCCCGTGCGATGGGCGAAGGTGCCAACCTTGGGGCGCATCTCGTGGATGACCACGGGCAGACCCATGTTCGCGGCTTGCCAGGCCGCCTCGGACCCGGCCATGCCGCCGCCGACGATGTGAAGGATCTTTGTCATGATCCCGCGATGTAAAGCGGGCGTCGGGTCAGATCAAGGCAATGCGCTCGCGCTGCGACGGATCGGGATAGGGGCGGTAGAGGCCGATCGACACTTCGCCGATCATCTGGTGAAGCTGGTCGTAGCGGCGGTCGCTGTCGTGACCGTTGCCGCCAAGACGGCGAAACGCCTCTTCCAGTTCGGCAAGTCCCGCCACTTCGACCTCGAGGATGAAGTCCGTATGGCGGGCGGATGCGAGGCCGAACTTGCGCCGCATCAACCGCCAGTCGCGGATCGTGCCACTGTCCTTGAGATGGCCCATCCAGGCTTCGGCCGCCGCGGCGAAACCGAGCGCCTTGGTTCCGCTGCGCAATTCGATCATGCAGTGATAGATGTTCATGCCATCCTCCCGGTCGGAGGAAGGATGGCATGAAGGCCTGAAAGAAGGCTTAATCAGTATCCGGGCAGGATCTCGAACAGGCTGCGGCCCGAGAATGTGGTGCGCCCGTTTGGCCCCACGGCCACGCTCGCGCCGATCGAGAGATAGGCCTCGTCATCCCCGTCCATGTTGATCCGGCCAAGTTCGCCAAAGACACTCGGCCCTGCCGGGATGGAATATTCCGCGCCGATGGCGATCCGGTTGGTCGTCACATCCAGATCGGCGAAGCCGATCGAGCCTGTCGCGGCAAGCGCGTTGGTGATTTCGAACCGCCCGGCGATGCCGCCCGTCGTTCCCTCGGTCGTCAGCCCGTCGACAAGGCCGAAATAGCCCTCGACCGACCCGCCGAGAAAGCCGAAGGCTCCCTCGATCCCGACCGTGTCGATCGTCCCGTCCTCGACCGAGTCGCGCGACAGGAAGAGGCCGGTGTCAAAGCCCATCAGCCCGTAGATCGCATGAAGCGTGACGTTGGTTGCATCGGCAGCGCCGTAGCTGCCCAGATGCGCGGCCACACCCAGTGAAGGCAGGATCGAGAATTCGATGCCGCCGCCATATGTGGTATCTCCGGTCGAACCCTCGTCGGCCCAGACCAGCGTTTCGACCGACAGCTCCAGAGCCGAAAGGCCCTGTGCCAGGCCTTGTCCCGCCAGAACACAGAGGGCGGCGGCGAGGGGGGGGATGATCCTGTTCATTGGCTGCTCCTGATATGGGTGATTGCCTGTTTCTGCCTTGCTGGTTCTGCGGCCCCCGGTTGGTCCGGGGTGCCGCCGTCGTAGCTACTCCTCGCCCTCTTCGGGCTGTTCGGCGATCCATGCGACGCTGACCACCGTCTCGTCCGGCCCGGTGTCAAAGACCTTGACGCCCCCGGCCGAGCGCGAGCGGAAGGAAATGCCCTCGACCGGCACCCGGATCGACTGACCCGTCGAGGTGACCAGCATGACCTGATCGGCCCGTTCGACCGGGATCGAGGCCACGACCGGCCCGCCCCGCATCGCCTTGTCCATCGCGGCCACGCCAAGCCCGCCCCGGCCCCGGACCGGATAGTCATGGCTGGACGACAGCTTGCCCTGACCGCGCGCGGTGATGGTGAGGATCAGGTTTTCCGAGGCCGACATCTCGGCATAGCGTTCGGGGCTGATCGCGCCGGGTGCCACGTCATCCTCGTCCTCGCCCTCGGCCTCGTCGGTCAGGCCCTCCATCGCGCGGCGCATCTTGAGATAGGCGGCCCGTTCCTGCGGGTCGGCCTCGAAATGGCGGATGACCGACATCGACACCACCTCGTCGCCATTGCGCAGGCTGATGCCCCGCACGCCGGTGGAATCGCGGCCCTTGAAGACCCGCACGTCCGTTGTCTGGAACCGGATGGCGCGGCCGGAATTCGTCACCAGCATCACGTCATCTTCTTCCGAACAGATGCGCGCATTCACCAGCCGGGTGCCATCCTCGGGCAGCTTCATCGCAATCTTGCCGTTGCGCATGACATTGGTGAAATCCGACAGCGCGTTGCGCCGCACATCGCCCGCGCTGGTGGCGAAGACGATCTGCAGGTCGGCCCATTCCTCTTCGGGGCGGTCCACCGGCATGATCGCCGCGACCGTGATGCCGGTCGGGATCGGCAGGATGTTGACGATGGCCTTGCCCTTGGCCGTCCGCCCGCCAAGCGGCAGGCGCCAGCACTTGAGCTTGTAGACCATGCCCTCGGTCGTGAAGAACAGAAGCTGGGTATGGGTATTGGCCACGAAAAGCGTGGTGACCACATCCTCGTCCTTGGTCTGCATGGACGACAGGCCCTTGCCGCCACGCCGCTGCGAACGGAACTCGGCCAGGGGCGTGCGCTTGATATAGCCGCCGGCGGTGACGGTGACGACCATCTCCTCGCGCTCGATCAGGTCCTCGTCGTCAAGGTCACCTTCCCAGTCGGTGATCTCGGTCCGGCGGGGGACAGCGAACAGCGTCTTCACCTCGGTCAGCTCGTCGCGGATGATCTGCATGATCCGTTCGCGGCTTCCCAGGATTTCAAGGTATTCGCGGATCTTCCCGGCCAGCTCCTGCAACTCGTCGGTGACTTCCTTGACCCCGATCTGGGTCAGGCGCTGCAGCCGCAGGTCAAGGATCGCGCGGGCCTGCGCCTCGGACAGGTTGTAGGTGCCGTCGTCATTGGCGGTATGGGTCGGATCGTCGATCAGCGCGATGTATTCCAGGATGTCCTGCGCGGGCCAGCGCCGGGTCATCAGCTTTTCGCGGGCCTCTGATGCATCGGCGGAGCTGCGGATCGTGGCGACGACCTCGTCCAGATTGCTGACGGCCACTGCCAGACCACACAGGATATGCGCCCGTTCACGCGCCTTGCGCAGTTCGAACGCGGTGCGGCGGGCGACCACCTCTTCGCGGAAGTCGATGAAACAGCTCAGGAACCGGCGCAGGGTCAACTGCTCGGGCCGGCCGCCGTTCAGCGCCAGCATGTTGCACCCGAACGAGGTCTGCATCGGCGTGAAGCGGAACAGCTGGTTCAGCACCACATCCGGCGTCGCGTCGCGCTTGAGCTCGACCACGACGCGCACGCCGTTGCGGTCGCTTTCATCCTGTACATGGGCGATCCCCTCGATCCGCTTGTCGCGGGCGGCCTCGGCGATCTTGTCGATCATCGCGGCCTTGTTCACCTGATAGGGGATCTCGTCCACGATGATGGCGAAGCGATCCTTGCGCAGTTCCTCGACATGGGTGCGCGAGCGGATGATGACGCTGCCGCGCCCTTCGAGATAGGCCTTGCGCGCGCCCGACCGGCCCAGCATCAGCGCGCCGGTGGGAAAGTCGGGGCCGGGCACATACTGGATCAGATCCTCGGATGTGAGGTCGGGATTGTCGATCAGGGCAAGCGTCGCGTCGATCACCTCGCCAAGGTTGTGGGGCGGGATGTTGGTGGCCATGCCCACAGCGATGCCGCCCGCGCCGTTGACCAGCATGTTGGGGAAACGGGCGGGCAGGACGGTCGGTTCGCGGTCCTTGCCGTCGTAATTGTCCTGAAAATCGACGGTATCCTTGTCGATATCGGCCAGAAGGTAGGCGGCGGGCCGGTCCATCCGCACTTCGGTATAGCGCATGGCGGCCGGGTTATCGCCGTCCATCGACCCGAAATTGCCCTGACCGTCCAGAAGCGGCAGCGACATCGAGAAATCCTGCGCCATCCGCGCAAGTGCTTCGTAGATGGCCGAGTCGCCATGGGGGTGATATTTCCCCATCACATCGCCTACGGGACGGGCAGATTTGCGATAGGGCTTGTCGTGGGTGTTGCCGACTTCATGCATCGCGTAAAGGATGCGGCGGTGCACGGGTTTCAGCCCGTCGCGCAGATCGGGGATCGCGCGGGACACGATCACGCTCATCGCGTAATCAAGATACGAGACCTTCATCTCTTCGGTGATCGACACCGTCGGGCCGTCGTACGCGGGCCGCGGCGGCAGGGAATCATCCGTTGAATCAGGGGGTTCCGGGGTGTCGCTCACGTGATCTGCCTGTCCTGCCGATGGGCCGCCGGACGGGGGCCCACATCTTGTTGGCAAGACTATACCATCCGCAGGATGCAGGGTGCAATGCCGGATGACCCCGGCGATTGGCAGCCACTGTGCAATGCTGACAACAAATTGTTTTTATTGACAATTAATGGATTCGTGCTGGGATTTCCACATCAGCCAGCGAAAGGAGCAATGCGCATGCCGACAGCCCAGGACCGCCCGACCGAAACCGAACTGATGCTGAAGGGCTATGGCCTGACCACGGCCGAGCTGTTCTACCGGATGCCGGACTACCGCAACGTCCTCAACAGCTTTGTCTGGCAGGACTATGACCTTGCCCCCGACCACCCGCGCCTGTTCGGCTTCATCGAGTTCTGGCAGCAGAAGATCGAGGGTCCGCTCCACTCGGTCCGCTTCACCCATCGCAAGATGATCGCGCCCGGCGAATGGCGCAACGTGGTGGGCGAATTCACCCTGCACTAGAACCGGAAAAAGGCCTTGTATCAGGGCCTTGCGCGCATCAGCATCCCGAACAGGTCACGCGGATCGTCGGGATCTGCCACCATGTCAAGTTCGTCATGCAGCCCTGTCTCAAGCGCCTTGGCATGGACGTATCGCAGGGCTGCGAAATCCTCGATCGCAAAGCCCACGCTGTCGAAGAGCGTGATCTGCAGTGCGTCGCGCCGGCCCGTTGCCGCACCCGTGATGACCTGCCACAACTCGGTCACCGGATGGTCGGGTTCAAGCTGCTGGATCTCGCCTTCGATCCGGGTCTGGGGGGGGTATTCGACGAAGATGTCTGCGCGCATCAGAATGTCGCGCGCGAGTTCCGTCTTGCCGGGGCTGTCGCCACCCACCGCGTTGATATGAACACCGGGGCCGATCATGTTGTCGGTCAGGATGGTGGAATAGCGCTTGTCTGCGGTGGCCGTGGTGATGATCTGCGCCCCCTCGATCGCCTCTTCCGCCGTGCGGCAGGGCTCGATCCGCAGGCCCTGACCGGCAAGGTTGGCCGCGCATTTGGCGGTTGCCGCGGGATCGAGGTCGAAAAGGCGGATCGTGTCGATGCCCAGCACCTCGCGGAAGGCCAGCGCCTGAAACTCGGACTGCGCGCCATTGCCGATGATCGCCATCGTCCGCGCGGCCTTCGGCGCAAGGTGCCTTGCGGCCATGGCCGACATCGCCGCAGTCCGGATCGCGGTCAGGATCGTCATCTCCGACAGCAGCACCGGATAGCCGGTGTGCATGTCGGCCAGAAGGCCGAAAGCCGTCACCGTCTGGCGCCCCGCCTTCATGTTCGCCGGGTGGCCGTTGACGTACTTGAAGCCGTAAACCTCGCCGTCCGTCGTGGGCATGAGCTCGATCACGCCCTCGGCGCTGTGGGCAGGGATGCGGGCGGTCTTGTCGAATTGTTCCCACCGGGCGAAATCGGCCTCGATCGCATCGGCCAACTCGCGCAGCATGACCGGCAGGCCGATGTCATGGACAAGGCGCATCATGTTGGCGACGCTCACGAACGGAACAAGGGCCAGGCGCGAGGGAGCAAGCCGCGAGGGGGCGTGAAGGTCGGTCATGCGAAACTCCGCGTCGGGCGGTCGAAGATGCGGCGGCCAAAGAGCGAGGCGGCCAGATCGACCATGACCGAGGCGGTGCGGCCCCGGTCGTCAAGAAAGGGGTTCAGTTCCACAAGGTCGAGCGAGGCGACGCAACCGGCATCGCAAAGCATCTCCATCACCAGATGCGCCTCGCGCAGGGTGGCGCCGCCCGGCACGGTGGTGCCGACGGCCGGGGCGACCTCGGGATCGAGGAAATCGACATCGAGCGAGACATGCAGCAGGCCATCCCTGGCCGCCACCCGGTCAAGGAAGCTTGCCAGCGGCGCGCTGATCCCGCCCTCGTCGATCTGGCGCATGTCGACCAGCGTGACCTCGGTCTCGGCCAGGGCCGCGCGCTCTTCGGGGTCGACCGAGCGCAGACCGATCATGCAGATCCGGTTGCCCGAGATCGCGTGGTCGACAGGGGGAAAGGCGTCGAAACCGGGCCGGCCCATCGCATAGGCCATCGGCGTGCCGTGCAGATTGCCGCTGGCCGTGGTCAGCGGTGTGTGGAAATCGCTATGCGCATCGAGCCACAGCACGAAGAGCGGTCGGTTCAACCCTGCGGCATGATCGGCCATCCCGATGAGCGTGCCCAGCGACAGCGCGTGATCGCCGCCCATGAAGATCGGAAGGCCATCGGCCGCAGCGCTGCGCGCGCCGGCGGCAAGGCTGCGGGTCCAGCCCACGGTCTCGTTCAGCGCATGAACGACCGGGTTGGGGCAGGGGGGCAGGGTCAACGTCTCGGGATGAAGGTTGCCCCGGTCGCTCACGCGGTGACCAAGGGCCGCCAGCGCCTCGGACAGGCCCGCCGTGCGATAGGCGTCAGGGCCCATGAGGCAGCCGCGCCGGCGCTTGCCCGCATCCATCGGTGCACCGACCAGAATGATGTCTTTCGTCTCCATGCCCCAGCATTTGCCCGAAAAGCGGAGGACGGAAGCGCGCATTTCGTGCAGAATGGGAAAGCAATGATCAAAACGGGCAGGCACCATGGACGATCTGGATCATCGACTCTTGTCGGCCCTGCGGCGGGATGCGCGGGCCTCGCTGTCGGAACTGGCGCTGCGCCTTGGTGTGACGCGGACCACCGTGCGCGCCCGCATCGCGCGGCTGATCGCCAGCGGCGAGATCGCGGGCTTTTCGGTGCTGACCCGCGGCGATCGGACCGAAAGCCCGGTTCGGGGGTTGATGATGCTGCAGATCGAGGGCCGCTGGACGGAACGCGTGCTCGCGCGTCTTTCGGGGATACCCGAGGTCACGGCCTGCCACACCACCAACGGCACCTGGGATCTGATCGCCGAGATCTCGACCGACACGCTCGAGGGGTTCGACGCGGCACTTTTCGCGATCCGGCGGATCGACGGCGTCGCCAGAAGCGAGACGCATCTGCTTTTGTCGACGCGCCGTCCGGTCAGCCGGGCGTTCGGGCAGCCAGGATCCAGAGCCCCATGAGCGCAAGCGACAGCAACGCATTCCACGAGGCCATCGACAGGCCCAGCATCGACCAGGCCACCTCGGTGCACAGGATAATGCGTGGCCCCTCGAGGGACAACAGCTCGGCCCCCGACAGGCCGGTCAGCCCCGGCCCCCCGGCGCAGCTTGTCGGGCCGTCCCACCATGCGCGCTCGACCCCGGTGTGATAGAGGCCCAGCCCGACCGACACGGCGGTGATCGCGGCGCCTGCTCCGGCCAGCGCCCGACCCGACAGGACCGCAACCGGCGTCAACGCCAGCACGCCGATCAGGATGGCCAGCGCGTGGGGCCAGCGTTGCCAGATGCAAAGCTGGCAGGGGGCAAGGCCGATCGCCTGAAACAGGAAGGCGCCTGCCAGAAGGGCGGCCGATCCACCGGCCGCCAGAACGATCGTCTGGTCGCGTGTCATGGGGCTTTTCATCCTGAACCGTATGAAACTCAGCCGCGTGACAAAGACAAGCCCCGCTTTCGGATGATTGACGACGCGGAGTCGTCGGCCTAAAGCGAGGAGACTGGTGGCGTCGCAGGTCTGTCGGCGCTTTGCGACAGGTCTGCCGCAATGCGGTGGGACGCGACCATCGACGAAGGAATGCGACCCGGCTTTTGCCGGGTTGTGGCGTGCGGGTGTGGCGGAATGGTAGACGCAGGGGTCTCAAACACCCCCGCCGCAAGGCGTGCCGGTTCGAGTCCGGCCACCCGCACCAGAATGGACGGCAACACCGGGTCCAACCGGCTGCCCATTGATCGCCACGGTCGGCACCCAGGACTGCAGGCGAATGGCTGAAAACCAAGGCGATCTACGCAATCAGGGCTGCGCCCTGTCAACCAGACGGTCCCTTGCTGACAGCTCGGCGCCGAGAGCCTCAAGAAGGCGCAGACAGACATCAAGGTTTAGAATTTTTCCGTGACTTTAGAGTGGTTTGCAGAGGAAGCAAACCGTCTCTGTCACGGCGCTACACGTTTTCATGTCAGATGTGGTCCCCATCTGTTCTTTTGAGATCCTGCATCGGGTGTGAGGAAAGTGCGATTTCCCGCCCTGCACGTCGATCACCCGACATATGTCGCACCCTGCGTGACCGTCCGGAATGAGGCTGGCTGCGGCAGTACGCTGCGCTGGATCTGAATGGCCGCTTCGGTGAACACGGGGCGACAGATCAGTTGGCGGCTTTGGGCCGAGTGCGATGAGCATGCTCTTGGCCCATGCGGTCTTTCAGCCGCCTCCGAAAATATCGGTCCACCCCGACCGCAAGCGCAAAGACCGGGGCGTCCAGCACCAGAACGGCCGCAGACATCGCTGCCACGACTGCCATCACCCCAGCCTCAGCCCCAACACCGTCACCACCGCCCAGCTCGCCAGTTCACCAGAGGCGCCACTCCACACAGCCCCAACGCGCGGATCACCAGATGGATGTAGCGCGCGAGGTCCGGCTGCTTTCGCGCCACCGTCGCGAGCTGCTGGCCCTGCCAGGCATCGCTCTTCTCGATTTCCATCATCACTCTCTCGACAATTCGATCCAGCTGTAGACGTCGTCCATCGGGATTTCCTTCCCCTCGAGAACAGACCGGTACCAGCGGGCGACGATCGCCCCGCGTTTCTCGCTCTTCAGGCGGATGGCGGTTGCGCTCAGGTGGCGGTCGGGCCTTGGACCTACAACGGCCTTTCGACCGTCTGGCATCGCTTGAAGACCGGGCTGGAGAAGGAAGCGCTGATCGCGCCCGGCCTCACGCTCAAGGGCCTGCGCCACACAGTTGCGACGACGCTGCGCGAGGCCGGGCTCGACGAGCGGCGCATCGCGGACCTGTTGGGGCAGAAAACGCCGTCCAAGGCGCGGAACTATCCGCGGTCCGCGAACCTTGCCGACAAGAACCGCGAGACAATGGCGACGCTGGAACAAAGAAAACGCGAAGCGCGGGCGAAGATTGTCTAACCTGTCCCGGAAATGCGACAGGCCCGATCCTGAGAAGGACCAGACAAGACCACAAAACACAACCATTTCATCTTGTTAAGTGGTGCCCGGGGGCGGAATCGAACCACCGACACGAGGATTTTCAATCCACTGCTCTACCCCTGAGCTACCCGGGCGCCTCATGCAGCGTGGGGTCGTCGCTGCGACGTGCGGCGCTTCTAGGCGAGCGGGGCGGGGCTGTCCAGAGGGTTTCGTCGTCTGTCCCAGGGACCGGGATCACTTGCGCAAGGAAGGCGACGGGCGCTGAAAAACCCCCGGGCCGGTCCGGCAGATTGCCTGCGACATTCGCCGCCATACGCCCGCAAGGCCCTTGCCGCCCATCCGCGGTCCGCTCCGGTGCCCCGTGCCCTTGTGACAGCGGGCGACGGGGGCCATATTCACGCATATGCAGCGGAAACCGACCATGCCCCCTCACGACCCATCGCAGCACGCGCAAGCCTTCGGTGCGCATGACCACGGACATTGCGTCAGCACTGCGATGTCCTCGGCCGAGCGGATTTGCGCGCGCGACGGGTTGCAGTTCACGCCGGTGCGTCGCCGCGTCCTCGAGATCCTGCTCGAGGCGCATGAGGCGATGGGGGCCTATGACATCCTTGCCCGGCTTGAGGCCGAGGGGTTGGGTTCCAAGCCGCCGATCGCCTATCGCGCGCTTGCCTTCCTGGTCGAGAACGGGTTCGTCCACCGGATCGAGCGGCTGAACAAGTTCATCGCCTGTTCGCATCCCGGCGACCAGCATGCGCCGGCCTTCATGATCTGCCGCATCTGCGGGGCCATTGCCGAAGGCGAGGTGGCACCGGGCGGCCCGCTGGCGGCCTCGGCCGCCAGGAGCGGGTTCCGGGTCGAGCGGACGGTGATCGAGGTCGAGGGGCTTTGCCCGGCCTGCCAGCAGCAGGAACCGGCGACCTGATGCCGCGCGGGCCAGGGCCCATTCTCCCGGCCTGAAGTCGTCCCCCCATCGCGCCTCGCCGTTTTCGCCGCTTGCATGCGGGCCACGCTCCGGCAATTGTCTGCTCGGAACGACAGGGAACGGATGAAATCCATGATTGCCTTGCATGTCGCCGGCGCCTGGGCCGCTGCGCGAAGCCGCACCGGCGCCGACATTCAGGCGGTGATCAGGGGCAGGATGGGGCAGGGGGGCAATGCGGTCCGGTGCGCGGCCGGAGTGCCTTCGCTTGACGCGATCCTGCAGGTCTTGCCAACCTCCGCCGCCCGTTCGGTATGCGGGCTTCGCGAAAGGATCGAAATTTGACGGGACTTCTCAGCCTTGATGACCTGAGCGCCGCCTACGACGCGGGCGAGATCGATACCGTCCTGACCTGCGTGGTCGACATGCAGGGCCGGCTGATGGGCAAGCGCTTTCATGCAAGCCATTTCCTGAACGCAGCCCATGACGAGACCCATGGCTGCGACTACATCCTTGCCCTTGATGTGGACATGGTGCCGGTGCCGGGGTTCAAGTCGGCGAACTGGGCGCGCGGCTATGGCGTTTACGTCCACAAGCCCGACCTTTCGACCCTGCGCCGCATCCCGTGGGAGCCGGGAACGGCGATGGTGATCTGCGACCTTCTGGATCATCACACGCATCAAGAGGTGGCGATCTCGCCCCGCGCGATCCTCAAGCGGCAGGTTGCGCGGGCCCGCGCCCTGGGGTTCGAGCCGATGATGGCGACCGAGCTCGAGTTCTTTCTGTTCGAGGAAAGCTACGAGGCGCTGCGCGATGCCGGCTATGACCGGATGACGCCGATGGTGCGCTACAACAACGACTACGGGATTGTGGCAAGCGCGCGCGAAGAGCGGGTGATGCGTCCGCTTCGCAACGGCCTTCATGGTGCGGGCATCCCGGTCGAGAACACCAAGGGCGAGGCCGAGGCAGGCCAGTGCGAGGTGAACATCCGCTATGACGCGGCCCTGAGGACCGCCGATGCCCATGCGATCACCAAGACGGCGGCCAAGGTGATTGCGGCCCAGGCGGGGCATTCGGTCAGCTTCATGGCGAAATACGCGACCGACAAGGCGGGATCGTCCAGCCATGTCCACCAGTCCCTGTCACGCGGGGGCGAGGCGGCCTTTTTCGATCCGGGCGCCGAACATGGCATGTCGCAGGTCATGCGGTCCTATCTGGCGGGGCTCCTGGCCCATGCGCGCGAGACGACGTATTTCCTTGCGCCTTACGTCAACAGCTACAAGCGCTTCACCGTGGGCCTTTTCGCGCCGACGCGCGCGGTCTGGTCGACCGACAACCGCACCGCAGGCTACCGGGTTTGCGGGACGGGGACAAAGGGGGTGCGGGTGGAGTGCCGGATCGGGGGGGCGGATCTCAACCCCTATCTGGCGCTTGCCGCCCAGCTTGCCGCGGGGTTGACGGGGATCGAACAGGGGCTGGTTCTCGAGGCCGAGATGAGGGGCGATCTGTATCAGGCCAGGCGCGCGCGCGCGATCCCGGGCACGCTGCGCGAGGCGGCCGAGGCGCTGGTGAAATCGAAGATGCTGCGCGCGGCGATGGGGGACGACGTGGTCGACCATTACCATCATGCCGCCCGGTGGGAGATCGCCGAGAACGACCGCGTGGTGACCGACTGGGACCTGATGCGCGGCTTCGAGCGGCTTTGAAAGGGGCGTCCACATCGGCCGCAAAAGGCCTGCGCCCTTCGTTCATGCGGTCTTTCGACCGCGACCCTTCCACCCTCAGAAAGGCAAGCACATGATCGCCGCGCTCCGGGCCAACTGGACCTATCCCACCGCCGTCCGTTTCGGGCCCGGCCGCATCGCCGAGATCGGCGAGGCCTGCGCCGCCGCCGGCATCACGCGTCCCCTGCTGGTCACCGACCGGGGGCTGGCCTCGATGGCGATCACTAGCCGCACGCTTGACCTGATGGACGCGGCGGGGCTGGGCCGGGCGATCTATGCCGATGTGGACCCCAACCCCAGCGACCTGAACCTTGCCGCCGGCATCGAGATGTTCAGGGCGGGCGGGCATGACGGGGTCGTGGCTTTCGGCGGGGGCTCGGGTCTTGATCTGGCCAAGATGGTGGCCTTCATGGCGCATCAAACGCGGCCGATCTGGGATTTCGAGGATATCGGCGACTGGTGGACGCGGGCCGATGCCGATGTGATCGCCCCGATCGTGGCCGTGCCCACGACCGCGGGGACCGGATCGGAAGTCGGGCGCGCCAGCGTCATCACCAATTCCGAAACCCATGTGAAGAAGATCATCTTTCATCCCAAGGTGATGCCGACGGTCGTGATCGCCGATCCCGAACTGACCATGGGCATGCCGCCCCATATCCCCGCAGGCACCGGCATGGATGCCTTCGCCCATTGTCTCGAGGCCTATTGCGCCCCGTCCTTCCATCCGATGAGCGAGGGGATCGCGCTCGAAGGGCTGCGGCTGGCCAACCTCTACCTGCCGCGCGCCTATGCGGATGGTTCGGATATCGAGGCGCGGGCGATGATGATGGCCTCGGCCGCGATGGGGGCTGTGGCCTTTCAGAAGGGTCTGGGGGCGATCCATTCGCTCTCGCATCCGGTGGGCGCGGTCTACGGCACGCATCATGGCACGACGAATGCGGTGGTGATGCCCGCCGTCCTGGCCTTCAACCGCCCCGCGATCGAGGAGAAGGTCGGCCGCATCGCCGCCTGTCTGGGCATCGCGGGAGGGTTCGAGGGTTTCGCGGCCCGGGTCGAGGCGCTGATTGCGGAACTCGGCATCCCAGGGGGCCTTGCAGCACTCGGGGTCGAGGAGGCACGGATCGACGCACTGGCCGGCATGGCGATCGAGGACCCGACCGCTGCCTCCAATCCCGTCGCGCTCACCTTCGAAAACACCCGCGCGCTCTACCGGGCGGCGATGTAGGCCAGGCCCTGCCAAGGGTCTCGGCGCTTGCCGGAAGGGGCTGCGCCTGTGCCTCTTTCGTTTTCAAATATCCTGCGGGGGTCCCGGGGGGCCCAGCCCCCCGGGGTGGGTTAG
>JAFIEN010000048.1 GCA_020832515.1 Rubellimicrobium sp.
CCCTGCCGCACGCATTGCCCGGCCCGGGGGCGGTCAGGATCCGCGACAGCGACTGCCACGAGGGCGCGAGCGCCGCCACCGCCGACGGGCTTGACCAGGACGAGATCGGGGAATTCGCCCGGTCCGTCTGGTTCGTCCGCGGCGGCGAGGGTGAGCTTCTGCCGCTCTATTCGCTGGGTCTGGCCTTCGACGAGATCGTGACCGCACAACCCGCACAGATCGAGGCGATGCAGGCAGTCAACCCGCGTGTCGCAGAGAGGATGTCCGTGGTCGACTGGGTGGCGGGATGAGGAAGGCACTTCGACGTTTCCTGCCTGTTCTGTCCGAACGCCGGCAAGGCCCGCCCGCAACGCCGTCGGGGCCGGGAACGCAAGAGATCGCACCGCTTCTGGATTGCGACCATTACACCCGCGTCAATCATGATGTGCGGGACGCCGGGCTTGATCCGGCATGGCATTTCCTGCACCACGGCCTTGCCGAGGGCCGGGTGCCTAATCCCTATTTCTCTGCCCGCTATGTGCATTCCCATCTCGACCGGCTGACCTTGAGCGGCCAGACCGAGGTTCTGGCCTACGCCCGCTCGGATCTGGCAAGAAAGCCACGGCTGATCTTCACCAGCCATGACGCCACACGAACAGGTGCCCCCGCGATCATCCTGCGCCTGCTCGAAATGTTCAGCCGCTCGGGCCGGTTCGAGTGCTTCAGCATCCTCGACAGGGGCGGCGAGCGGCTGTCCGAATTTCAGGCCCTCTCGCATACCTACCAGATGAAGACGTCGCGACGCCGCAAGCCCTGGTCGGAAGAATATGCCTTTCCCGAACTGCAGGCGCATTTCGCCCCCGGAGGCCTGTTTCACGCCAACCGACCGGTCTGCGCGCTGGTCAATTCGGCCGAATGCTTCCAGATCGGCAAGGCCCTTGCCGATATCGGGCTGCCGGTCCTGTCTCTGGTGCACGAGGTCGCCGGATACTACCCGCCCGAGGTCTTTTCCTCGATCGTCGCGCGGTCGCGCCGGACGGTGTTTCCGTCGCATTTCGTCAGCCGCACTGCAGCCAGCCATGCCGCTATCGACCTGTCGCGGACCACAGTGCGGGGTCAGGGCGTGCTTGAACAGGATTTCGGCACGCTCGACCGCGACCGCTGCCGCCGACTTCTGCGCGAGGCGCTGGGGCTTGCGGATGATGCGCTGATCGTGCTGGGGGTGGGCACCGTGAACATCCGCAAGGGCGCGGACCTGTTCCTCGAGGCGGCCCGGTTGTTTCTTGAACAGCATGGGCAGGATCGTCCGGTTCATTTCGTCTGGTACGGGGCGCGCGGGTCGCGCGAGGGCGGGTTCGCGCATCTCGACCGGCTACTTGAGCGTCACGACCTTGGCGACCGGGTCCGGTTCCTGCCGGCCACGGCCGAGATCGAACAGGTCTTTCTGGGGGGCGATCTGTTCCTTCTGACGGCACGGGCCGATCCCTTTCCCTGCGTCGTCCACGAGGCGATGGCCTGCGGCCTGCCCGTGATCGCCTTCCGCAACGGAGGCGGTGCGCCCGAACTGATCGGAGACACCTGCGGGACGATCCTCGAGATGGGCGATCTGGCCGCCGTCGCGGCAGCGATCCGGCGCTATGCCGACGAGCCGGGCCTGCGCGACTGGCAAGGTGCCGCCGCGCGGAACAGGATCCGGCGGGACTGGAGCTTCGAGGCCTATCGCGACGATATCTACGCCATCTTGCAGGAGGTGGTGGGGACACCGCCCCCGGGTGGCTGGCCGACACTGCCCGATGTGCTGCCCGAGAAGCATCTGGTCGTCATGCGGGGCTGCCTGACGGACCTTGGCCTTCTGGACAGGTTGCGCGGGGACATGGACCTTGACGATGCGCTGGTCATCCTCATCGACGGCCGCTTCGGCGCCGAGGCCGATGCGGTGCTGGCCGGTCTGACGGAGCGGTGCCTGCGGGTGCGGGTGTGTCAGCCGGTCGCGGCTGGCCCCGATGCGCTTCGGGACGGCCTTTCGGTTCTGCTGCGTAACCCCAAGCCGGGGCGGCTTACGCTGATCAACACGCTTGGCCTGCTGAAATGGCAGCAGCTTGGCCCGCTGTCCTTTCCGGTGCGCGCCATCGTGACCGATGATGCGATCACGGACCGCGAGACCTATCGCATGATCCCCTTTCTCGAGCGGCTGGACCTGTCGGACCCCGACCGGGCCGCCCGGCAGTGGGCGCTCAACCCGAGATCGCGCGAGGTCGTGTTCACCTTGCCGGAAAGCCCGGCCCCCGAACCGAAGGATGATCCATGACCCTGGCCGCGCAGATCATCGAACAGGCGAACGCCCTCGGCCCATGGCACCACAGGGTCAGGCTGCGGGACGGCATCTTCACCCAGTCCGAAACCGTGCAGGACGAAAGCGGGGCGGTCGTGTCGGTCTATGATCCCGACCGCAGCTTCGAGCAGGGGATCAGACCGGTCTATCCCGACGGGCTGGGGGGGCGGTCCTTCCTTGATTGTGCCTGCAATGCCGGCGGCCACAGCTTTGCCGCCCGTGACCATGGCGCGGGTGAAATCCATGGCTTCGACATTCGCGAACACTGGATACGGCAGGCGCGGTTCATCGCCGAAACGCGCGAGGGCGACATGTCGAACATGCGTTTCGATGTCGCCTCCTTCGATGATCTTGCCGCCAGCGACGGGACCTACGACATCACGTGGTTCAGCGGCATCTTCCACCATCTTCCCGATCCGGTCGCCGCTCTCAGGCTTGTCGCCGACCGGACGCGAGAGACGTTGTTCCTGAATACCGCCTGCGTCCGGTTCGACCCGACGATGCCCGAGAAACCGGAACTCGTGTTTCGGCCGCAGGGCACGCGGCAGCTGTTGTCGGGCGTCAGCGGCGTGTCATGGCTGCCCAGCGGGCCACAGGTCCTGCGGCGTATCCTGAACTGGATGGGGTTCGTCGATATCCGGACATACTACTGGGTTCAGGATGAACCGGAAAAGCTGACGGGGCCACCCGAAGGATACACCGGTCGCATCGCCCTTGCGGCGGCGCGGTCCGAGGGGGCGCTGGGCAGGATGGTCGATCTCAAGACCCCCACAAGCGGCATCGGCCCGGCCAGACCCAAGGCCCCCGCACCGAAGCCCGAGCCCGCCGAAGAGACCCGCCCGCTGCGGTGGGAGGACGATCTGTCAGTCCACGCGCTTGACACAGCCCCTTTCGAACGCGTCCCGCCCGTCGCCGAATGGGCCGACGACGCTTTCGAGATGATCCGCGGCGGAAAGGCCCCTTCGGAAATCGCGCAGCTTCCGCTGATCGAGATGGCCCGGCGCGACACTGCGCCCCTGCCGGTCCGCACTGACCGCGAGGGCTATTCCCAAGACAATCACGAACATTACTGGCTGTCGGGTCTGCGCGATTATCACCTGACCTCGCAGGTCGTGGCCCGTCATGGCGGCACGGTCGACAGGATCATGGAAATCGGCTGCGCCTCGGGACGCGTCCTGCGCCATTTCGCCTTCCAGTCGGAGGCGACCGAGATCTGGGGCAGCGACATCAACCACCGTCACATCCGGTTCCTGAACACCCATATGCCCGCCCATGTGCGCGCGGTCGCCGTGCCCGCCCTGCCGCATTACCCGGTCGAGGACAATCACTTCGACCTTGTCACGGCCTATTCGGTCTTCACCCATGTCGACACGTTCGAAACGGCCTTTCTGGCCGAACTGCGCCGGATGCTCAGACCCGGCGGGATTGCCTATCTGACCGTGTCGGACGAAAGCCACCGGGACATGTTGCAACAAGGCACGACAGAGACGTCAAGGCGTCTGGCGGAACGCATCGCCGGGACCTTTCCCGATGGGGCGGAGCTTCTGAAAGGGCCACTGACGGAAGAGAAACGATATCTCCGCCACAGGCAGACCGGGCCATATCGCGGCATCGTCTTCACCCCTCAAGAGCAGATCACGACAGTCTGGAGCCGGTTCTTCCAGATCGAGGAGATCATCCCCTCGGGCCATTCCGACCAGACGGTCGTGGTTGCGCGCAAGCCCCGGTCCTAGACCACATCAGGCACCCCCGGAGCCGTTGCGGGCGGATTGACAAGACGCGGGCCGCAGGCAAACCCGGCTCGATATCCGGCCACGGGGCGGTGCCGATCCCGGCCCGCATCGTGAAGTCCCGCAATCGCTTGCTGCGGAACCTTCGCCGATCACGTCAAGCACCAGGGGCCTGATCAATCCGCATCAATCGCCATCGGATCCGCTGCGCAGGGTCACGGGTGCGCCCGGTCCTGAGCTGCCGCGCCGTCATCACTCCATCCGGCCGCCGTCGGCCGCAAAGCGGTGCAGCGCGCCGGGACGGGCGGTCAGCGACAGGGCGTCGCCTCGCCCGACCGCCGCCGTTCCGGGCAGCTTGGCGGTGATCGTCGATCCGTCCTCCTGCGACAGATGCACGACCGTGACCTCGCCCAGCCGCTCGACCAGGGTGATCCGCCCGGTGACAAGGACCGCTTCGCCCGCGCCCGCCGGCAACAGATCCTCGGGCCTGATCCCGATCTCGGCCGCGCCGCGTGCGGTTTCGGGATGGGCGGGGCCGGGCAGGAAGTTCATCGCGGGCGTGCCGATGAAACCCGCGACAAAGCGGTTGGCCGGGCGGTGGTAGAGGTCAAGCGGACTGCCCACCTGTTCGATCCGGCCCCGGTTCAGGACGACAATCCGGTCGGCCATTGTCATCGCCTCGACCTGATCATGGGTGACATAGATCATCGTCGTGCCCGGCAGCGCCTCTTTCAGGCGCACGATCTCGACCCGGGTGGCGGCGCGCAGGCTGGCGTCCAGGTTCGACAGCGGTTCGTCGAACAGGAAGACGCGGGGTTCGCGGACGATGGCCCGCCCGATGGCGACACGCTGGCGCTGGCCGCCGGACAGCTGGCCGGGGCGGCGGTCAAGAAGCGGGGTCAGTTGCAGCATGGCGGCTGCTGCCTCGACCTTGGCCGCGATCTCGGCGCGGGGGGTGCCGGCGATCTTCAGCCCGTATTGCATGTTTCCCCGCACGGTCATGTGGGGGTAAAGCGCATAGTTCTGGAACACCATCGCGATGCCACGTTTCGCGGGGGGCGTTTCGTTGATCCGGGCACCGTCGACCGTGATCTCGCCCCCGGTCACGGTTTCCAGCCCCGCGATCATCCGCAGAAGCGTGGACTTGCCACAGCCCGAGGGGCCGACGAAGGCCACGAATTCGCCACGCGGGATCTGGAGCGTGATGTCGTCAAGAACGGTCGTCGCGGCGAATGACTTGGAGACGGAAGTGAAACCGAGTGCCGCCATCCCTTACAGCCCCGCGATCCGGCCCGACCAGCGGGCGGCGATATCCTCGATGCTTTCGCCGGGGCGGTCGGCATTGGCGCTGACATAGACGTCGACCGTGCCGCCCCGTGCCGTCGCCTGTTCTGCCGCCTCGGCCACCAGCGCGTTCAGAAGCCAGAGCCCGATGACCGACGAGGTCGGCCCCATCCGCGCGCCCAGGCCAGGCACGTCAAGCGCGGCATCGCCAAGCTCGCCCCCGTTGTCGAGCACGATATCCGCCAGTTCGAAGAGCCGCTTTCCCGACGAATGGCGCGAGGGCACCGCCCGGCTGTGCGCCAGCGAGGTGAGCGCAATCACCACGGCCCCCTTCTCGCGGGCGATCTGCGCCAGTTCCACCGGATAGGCGTTGCGGCCCGAGTTCGAGGCGACGATGACCACATCCCCGGGCGCGATCCGGTAGCGCTCAAGCGCCGCCTCGGCCCGCCCGCTGTCGCGTTCGAGCTGCGTCGAGCGGACGGCACCCCGGTGCAGCATCAGGTCTTCGTCCAGGATGGCCTGCGCGGCGGCGAGCCCGCCCGCGCGATAGAACACCTCTTCGGCCAGCATGTGCGAATGCCCGCTGCCCGCGACATGCAGCACGCCGTCCCCCGCCAGCGCGCCGGCGATCGCATCGCGCGCGGCGTCCAGCGCGTCGGACTGCTCGGCCAGGATGCGGTCGATGATCGCAACGACAAGGTCACGGTAGTTGTGTCGAAGCGTCATGCCTGCCTATCCTTCCAGTTCGCCCACGTATTTGTAGCGGTCGCCGCGATACCAGCTCAGCGCATCTTCCACCGCAAGGCCGTCGGCACCATAGCCGATCTGCTCGATCCGAAGGGCGGGGGCCCCGGCGGGGGTGCCCAGATGCGCGGCGATCTCTTCGGGAAGGGCCATGGCCTGCAGCGTCTGGAGCATGCGCCTTGGCCGCGCGCCGCGCGGCTCCATCCGTTCGTAAAGCGAACCGGTGCCGTCCCAGTCGGCGCCGACCGTCCAGAGGGGGACGGTGACCACCTCGAAGGACAGCGCCTCGCCATCGGCGCGGCGCAGGCGGGTCAGGGTCATGACCGATGTGCCAAGGGGCATCCCGGTGCGCACCGCCACATCGCCGCCCACGGGCCCGGTTGCCAGCGACAGGATGTCGGAGCTGGGGGTCAGGCCACGGGCGCGCACATCCTCGGTAAAGCCGGAATGGCGGCTGAGCGCCTTGGGAATGGGGCCGGTCACCAGCGTGCCCGCGCCGTGGCGGGTCTGGACCAGCCCCATATCGGCCAGATCGCGCAGCGACTGCCGCAGGGTCGAGCGCGAGACACCCAGTTCGCGGGCAAAGTCGCGTTCGGGCGGCAGGATGGTGTTCGACGGCAGCGTCCCGTCGCGAATCGAGGCGGCCAGCGCCTCGCGCAGCCGGAAGGACAGCGGGCCGTTCTGGTTGCGCAGTCTTTCGGCGACAGAGGTCAGCATCGGGTAGAGTCAGGGCCTTTCGGGGCGAATTCATACCATTGGTATTTTTTTTGCTTGATTCTGGCAAGGACCATCGCCTTGATGACTCGCATCGGCCAGAAATTTCATACCAATAACAAACCACCAACACGGGAGCCCCACCCATGACCAAGACCTTCACCCTGCTTGCCTCAACCGGCCTTGGCCTGATCGCCGCGGCGGCGGCCGCCCAGACCGAGGTGCGTTTCACCCATGCGATGACCGGGGGCAGCAACGCCGCCGCGATGAACGAGATCATCGCCGCCTTCGAAGAGGCCAATCCCGATATCACCATCCGGCAGATCGTCTTCGACGACGACATCTATTCGGCCACCGGCCTGATCACCCAGTTGCAAAGCAACGAGGTGCCCGACATCTATTTCCAGTGGGCGGGTTTCCCGCTGAACCGCGATGTCGAGGCCGGCTTCGCCATGGACCTGACCGAGGCGATGGCCGGCGGCTGGGGCGACAGCTTCATCGAAAGTGCCTTCACCCCGGGCGCAGGCACGACCGTTGACGGGCGCATTCACATGGTGCCGCTGTCGATCGATGTGACCAACACGATCTGGTACAGCGTCGAGATCTTCGAGGAATACGGCCTTACCCCGCCCGAAACCTGGGACGAGTTCCTGACCGTCATCACCACCCTGCGCGAGGCGGGCGAGACGCCGATCGTGACCGGCAACAGCGACCTCTGGCCTCTGGGCAACTGGGCCAGCCATGTCGCCGCCCGTGTCGTGCCCGCCGATGCCTTCGACGCGGCCTTCCGGCAGGAAATGACCTTCACCGAGGCGGGCTTCCTGCGCGGGCTCGAGTTGATGGAGGAACTGCATCAGGCTGGCGCCTTCAACCGCGACATGCAGGGCCTGGGTGCCGATCCGGGCATGGCGGCCTTCTTTCAGGGGGCGGCAGCGATGCACCCGATCGGCAGCTGGCTGATCGGCCTTGCCGTCGACATGGCGGACGACGATTTCGAGTTCGGCCAGTTCGACACGCCGCTGATCGACCCCGATGCCGACGCGCCCGGCAGCGCCATCGGCACGATGACCGGCCTGATCGTCCATGCCCGCAGCGCGAATGCCGATGCGGCGATCGAGTTCCTGAAGTTCCTCACCACGCCCGAGATGCAGGTGATCTGGTCCGAGGGCGGTGCATTGTCGCCGGTCGATGACGTCGAAGCCGATATCGACCCGAAGCTGCAGGAGATGGCCGACCTTCTGGCCGATGCCGATGCCATGGTCCCGCCGCCCGACACGACCTATCCGGTTGCGGTCGCGATGGCCTATTATCAGGCAGCCGCCTTTGCGGCGAGCGGCGAGAAGACGGCGGAAGACGCGCTGGCCTGGCTTGACCAGACGATTGCCGAGATGGGCACGCCCTGATGGCAGCGGCCGAAGAGGGGCAGCCTGCGCCACTGGCGACGGGGGGGCGGGGCTTCGTCTTCGTCCTGCCGGCGCTGCTTCTTTTCGGCCTTTTCGTCCTTCTGCCGATCGGCAGCTCCTTCTGGCTGGCCTTCACCCGCTGGAACGGCTTCAGCCCGCCCGAATGGGTTGGGACCGCCAATTTCGAACGCGCCTTCCGCGACACGATCCACCTGCGGTCCTATGTGCATGTGACGCTCTACATCATGGGCACGCTGGTGGTCGAAGTGATGTTCGGGCTGGTGATGGCGGTCCTGCTGAATTCCGACAGGCGGGGATTCGGGCTGATGCGGGGTCTTTTCTTTTCGCCGATGGTGTTGTCGATGACGGCGGCCGGGGTGCTCTGGACCTTCGTCCTCGACTACCGGCTGGGCCTTCTGAACGCGACCCTGACGGCGCTGGGTCTTTCCGAGCTGACGCGGCCGTGGCTGGCTGAATCCTCGACCGCGCTGATCTCGATCATCTTCGTCTCGGGCTGGCGGTTCGCGGGCTTCTACATGATCATCTTCTTCGCGGCCCTGCGCCGCATCCCTCGCAACATCTACGAGGCGGCAACCCTGGATGGCGCCGGTCCGATCCGCCAGTTCTTCACCATCACCCTGCCGCTTCTGCGCGCCTCGATGATGACCTGTGTCCTGCTGGTGGTGACGGGCGGGTTCGCCGGGTTCGACCTGTTCTTCACCCTGACCAATGGCGGGCCGTTCCATTCGACCGAGGTCCCGGCGACATGGATCATCCGACCGCGCTGACCGTGATCCTGTCGGTTGTCGTTCTGAGTGTCGCACTTCTGTTCCTGCGTGTTTCGGAGCGGGTCAATGTCGTCCGTTACTGAGCGCCGGTCCGCGGGGGAATGGCTCCAACTGGCCATCGGCGGCGCCATCGTCGCGGTGATGTTCTATCCGACGGTCTGGATGGTCCTGTCATCCTTCAAGACCAACCGCGAATTGTTCCGCGATCCGTTCGGCATGCCCTCGACCTGGCGCTGGTCGAACTTCGCGCAGGCCTGGGAACAGGGGGGGCTGGGCGGCCTCTACATGAACTCGCTGATCGTGACGACTGTCGCCGTGTCGCTGTCGGTCTTCTGCGCCACGGCGGCCGCCTTCGCCTTCTCGCGGCTCGAGTTTCCGGGGCGGCGCTGGGTGTACCGGCTCCTGCTGATCGGTCTGCTTCTGCCGCCGCCGGTGGTGGCGATCCCGCTGTTCGGGCTCTTGCGGGACATCGGCCTTCTGAACACGCTCTGGGCGCTGATCCTGCCGGGTGCTGCGTGGTCGCTGTCGCTGACCGTCTTCGTGATGACCGGCTATTTCCGCTCGATCCGCCCGGACATGGAAGAGGCGGCCCTGCTGGAAGGGGCCAGCACATGGCAGATCTTCCGCGATATCAGCGTCCCGCTGGTCTGGCCGTCGATGCTGACCATGGCGATCGTCAACACGATCAACATCTGGAACGAGCTGATGTTCGCGCTTCTCTTCATCACCGATGACGAAAAGCGCACCCTGCCGGTCGGGCTGATCCGGTTCTTCGGACGCTACAGCACGGATTACACAATGGTCTTTTCCGCACTGACGATCACCACGCTGCCGATCCTTGCGCTGTATTTCCTGTTGCAGCGTCATGTGATCGCGGGGCTGTCCGCAACGGCGATGGATTGAGGGGCGATGCTGACCGGCGTGATCGAGGGGTTCTACGGCCGCGACTGGCGGCAGGACGAGCGGTTGATGGTCTTCGACTGGACCGCCGCCGCCGGGATGAACACCTATGTCTACGGGCCCAAGGACGATGTGCATGTCCGCGCCCGCTGGCGCGTGCCTTACGGGACGGATGACCTTGCCCGGCTGACGGGCCTTGCCACGGAGGCGCGGGGGCGCGGGCTGGGGGTCTTCGTGGCGCTGGCCCCCTGCCTTGACGTGACCTATTCCGATGCCGCCGACCGGGCCGCCCTCATCGCGCGGGTCGATCAGCTGGCGGGGGCGGGGCTGCGCGACCTTGTGCTGCTGTTCGACGACATCCCCTCGGACCTGCCCGAGGCCGACCGGGGGCAGTTCGACAGTTTCGCCGCCGCGCAGGCCGATCTGGCCAACTTGGTGCTGGCCCGTCTGCGCGAAACCGGCGGCGGGCAGGTCCTGTTCTGCCCGACGGAATATTGCGGGCGCATGACAGGAGGAGATCCGCGCGGGTCGGCCTATCTGCAGGTACTGGGCCGCGCGCTGGATCCGGCCATCGGCGTGTTCTGGACCGGGCCCGAGATCGTCTCGGCCACGATCGGCGCGGATCATCTGCGCGCCGTGGCCGAGGTGCTGTGCCGCAAGCCGGTGATCTGGGACAATTTCCACGCCAACGATTATGACATTCGCCGGGTTCATGCGGGGCCTCTTGGCGGGCGGGGGCGGGACCTGTTGCCGCTGGTCGCTGGCTGGATCACCAATCCCAACAACGAGGCAGAGGCGAATTTTCCCGCGATCCACACGACCGGGGCCTATCTGAACGATCCCGATTACGATCCCGTCCGTGCCATGGCGCGCGCGGGTGGCGACTGGCAGCCCCGCTTCCGGCTGGCTTTTGGCGAGGGGGCGGTGCCGCCCGATCTGGTGGCGCTTCTGTCGGACCTGTTCTGGCAACCCTTCGCCCTTGGCCCCCGCACCGAGGGGGTTCTGGCCGCTGTGCGGGCCGCGCTGGACGTTGCGCGCCCGGATCCCGGCGATCCCGTCTGGCAGGCGGCACTGGCCGGGCTGCGGGCGCTGAAGCTGGATGTGAACCGCCTGTTCACCCTGATGACCGAGATCGCGAACCGCGATCTCTTTCACGCCTTCCACGGCTATCTGTGGGAGGCGCAGGAGGAACTGGGCCACCTTCTGGTCTATTGCGACTGGCTGGACAGCGGGCCGGGGCCGGAGGAGGCGTTCCCGGCCGGCGACCTGATCCACAACTTCTATCGTCTTGGTCTGGGCGTCGCCGTGCAGGAGATCCTGAAGCGCGGGCCGAAGGGCGGGTTCGGGCACTAAGGCCCGGGCCGCCTCAAGGCAGTGACAGGCAATGAAGGGGGTCCGCCCCGACCCGAAGGGCAGGGCAGGACCGTGGTCCTACTCGGCGGGTTCGACGATGGCCGCCGGCTCGTCCGTGATCGCGGCCTCTTCTGCTTCGGCATAGTCCAGCCCCAACAGCCAGACTGCCATCGAGAAGTAGACGAGCAGACCCGTGAAATCCTTGATCGTCGTGATGAAGGGGTCAGCGCCCGGGGCATGGTCAACGCCGGCCTTCACAAGCGCATAGGGCACGAGGAAACCCAGCATCGCCGCGGTGAAGACCGAAGTGAAGAGCGCGACGCCAACCACGATCCCAAGCATCGGCAGGTCATTCGGCAGGCCTTGCCAGAAATGCGCCACCGTTCCCGCCACAAGCGCAAGGACGATTGCCATGGTCAGTCCGACCAGGGCCTCACGCGCAAGCGCCTTGCGCCAGAAATCGTTGATGTTGATCTGGCCCAGCGCAAAGCCGCGCGCGAAGATGGTCGAGGATTGGGTCCCCACATTGCCGCCCATGTCCATGACAAGCGGGATGAAGATGGCCAGAGCCAGAACCGCGCCCAGGATATCCTCGAACTGATCGATCAGGCCGCCGACAACCAGACCTCCGGCCAACGTCACCAGAAGGAACAGGATGCGCACCCGCACCGAATACCAGATCGGCCCCTGCGTCAGCTTCTCCGATCGCACATGGTCTTCGGTGTTGAAAAGGTCGCCCACCCCGGCCTTGTAGTAGATGTCGTCCGAGACCTCTTCCTCGAGGATGTCCATCGCATCGTCGAAGGTCAGGACACCAAGCATCTCGGACCGCGCGTTGACCACCGGCAGCAGTGACACGTCACGCCGCTGAAGCCTGCGGGCGGCGACCTCCTGATCGGTGTCGCCGGTCACGGCCAGATCGCGCCCTTCGGCCAGTTGGGTGACCGCCGTCGCGGCATCGGCACGCAACAGGGCCGAGACCCGTACAAAGCCGCGGTAACGGCCCCGGTCGTCGGTCAGGAAAATCATCGAGGCCTGCCCCAGTGGCACCTCGGTCTTGCGCGCCGCATCGAGCGCATGCTGCACATGCGCCGTCTCGATCACATGGATGAAGGCGTCCCGCACCTTGGCCGAGACCGGCCCGCCCGTGGGGCGGGGGGCGGGTGTCGTGGTCTGGATGGTGTCGAAGGTTGTGGTCGACATGGTGATACCTCTCATGGGGTGAAGTCGTGAATTGAGGGTCAGGCCGGACGGGGCGCGCTCAGGCGCGAAGGCCGGAAGGTGCCGTCGGCGTGGGCCGATCGACGGGCGAAAAGCGAACGATCCTCCCGCCCTCGTGGGCATCCTGACGATCCGAGACGTCGATGACCGGCAGCCCTTCCGCTGCCGCCGCAAGGACAAGGGATTGCGTGTCCCGCCCGCCGGGCAGGGCAAGGACCATGTCGGGCCGGCTGTCGGCCAGCATGAAGGCATTGCGCACCGCCTCGGCGCGCCGGCCAAGGACGCGCCAGTTGGCGGGGTAGCGCAGGATGTGCAACTGACGATCCCGCCCCCAATCCTCGATGGCGACACCAAGGAAGGCATGCCCGCCGTGGATCAGCACGCTGACCGGGGTCTTCGCATGGATGCAGTCGAGTGCACGGGTGACGAGCGCGGCATCATCGAGATGCCGCCCGCCGGCGATCAGAAGACGCATGACGACCTCCGTCCGTGCAGGGCTGCGCGCAGGCTCTCAGGCCGCGCGCAGATCCCGGTCGCGGCGCACAAGCGCGGCAAGGCGGGCGGCGGCCGCATGGGCCGTGCAATCGGCGATGCGCATGGCCTCGGCCTGCGGCGGCGCGGCGACCTCCGGCCGGGCATCGGACTGCCAGCGGCAGACGGGCTTGCCGGTCCGGGGGCAAAGCACCCAGCGGGCGGTCAGGGAAGGACGGGTGCCGGGGGTGGCCCGGACATGGGTCAGGTTGGTGAAGTGCAGGGTCATGACTTGCCTCCTTGCGACCGGCCTCGGCCGGTCAGGGGCAAGCACGATGTCGCGTCAGACGCGCTGGCGTGCAGCCAGAGACAGGCCGGGCGGGCAAAATGTCGATGGGAAGGCCCGGCTGCCGAGATTGGTCATCACAGGAGCCGGACCGCTACTAGAGCAACTGTCCATGGGTCTCTCTGGTTGATACGCGAAAATGACCGCATGCCTTTGCGGTGAGGTGGGCCTAGACCGAATCATGATATCCGTCAACCCCTTGGCGGTCACTGGACGTTATCGGCGGGCGGGTGAAGGTGGGGGTCGGCAGAAAGTATTTGCGAACGATTATCATTCGCACTATCTCCGGGACCGGACGAATCATCTTGGAGAGAGTGAGACATGTATCGGAAGATCTTCAGCCGCCCTCATCTGTCCGGCGCGGCCGCCTTGGCGGCGCTCATGACCCTTGCCTTGCCTGGCCGCGCCGACGAGGCGCCGCTTGGCGTTCTGGCGACGGTGGGGATGATCGGTGATCTGGCCCAGACGGTTGCGGGCAGTTGCGCAGAGGTGACCACGCTGCTTGGCTCCGGCACCGATCCGCATGCCCATTCCGCCACACCGCGCGATGTCGCGGCGATCGCAGCGGCCGAGCTTGTCTTCTATGTCGACCGCGCACTGGAAGAGCGACTGGCCGATGTGCTTGACCGGATGCGCGACCGGGTGCCGACGGTGGGGCTTTTGGCGACGGCCTTCGATGCGGCCGATCTTCTGGAGGATCCCGCAGAGCCGGGTCTGACTGACCCGCACGTCTGGATGGATGCCGCCCGCTGGTCTGCGATCGTTCCCGTGATCGCCGATGCCATTGCGGCGCAGCGCCCCCTGTGCGCCCCGGCGCTTGCCGCTGCGGCCGAAGACCTGACGGCCCAGCTTGCAGCGCTGCACGATTGGGTCGGGGCGGCCATCGCCTCGATCCCCGAAGGGCAGCGGCTGCTGATCACGGCGCATGATGCCTTCGGCTATTTCGCGGATGCCTACGGGATGGAGGCCTCCGAGGCCATCGAAGGCATCTCCACCGCCGCCGAGGCCAGCATCGGCGACATTCTCGAGGTTGCCGATTTCATCGTCGGGAATGCCGTGCCGGCCGTCTTTGTCGAGACCACCGTCAACCCCCGCACCATCGAGGCGCTGGTCGCGGAAGTGCGCTCCCGGGGCCATGATGTGGTGATCGGGGGCGAGCTCTTCTCGGATGCGATGGGCGATGCGGGCACGGCCGAAAGCACCTACATCGGCATGATGCGCGCCAATACCGTCACCATCACCGAGGCGTTGGGCGGAACCCTGCCCGACTGGCCCGAGGCGCTTGGCCCCTGGGCCGTTGCCTGGGGTGTCGCGCCCTGACACCGAAGGGTGTATGGCGCGGGGAGGAGCCGCCCCGACGACCTGCCAGCCGTGCGGGGCGCGAAGCGAAGGAGCCAGTGATGCGCGACGCGGCCCTGCACGAACCCGGTCAGGCCTTGCATGTCGAGGACCTGACCGTCAGCTACGGGACCGATCCCGCGCTGTGGGACATCGACCTCGACATCCCGCCTGGTGTCATGTGCGCGATCGTGGGGCCGAACGGGGCGGGCAAGTCGACGTTGATCAAGGCCGCACTCGGTCTGGTCCGGCCTGTCGCCGGGCATGTGCGCTTTCTCGGGCATGAGATCGGCGCGATGCGGGGGCGGATCGGCTATGTGCCGCAGCGCCATTCGGTGGATTGGGATTTTCCCACCACCACCCGCGATGTCGTCGAGATGGGGCTTTATCGCAGCATCGGCTGGTTCCGCAGGCCCGGACGCGCAGCCCGCGACCGCGCGCTGGCGGCTCTGGCCGAGGTGGGGATGCAGGACTATGCCGACCGCCAGATCAGCCAGCTGTCCGGCGGCCAGCAGCAGCGGGTGTTCCTTGCCCGGGCCCTGGTGCAGGACGCGCCGATCCTGATTCTGGACGAGCCGATGGCCGGGGTGGATGCGACGACCGAGGCGGTGATCATCGACCTGCTCAAGCGTCTGCGCGATGCCGGGCGCACGGTGATCGTGGTGCATCACGACCTGACGACCGTGCAAAGCCATTTCGACTGGCTGGTGATCCTGAACATCCGCATCATCGCCCAGGGTCCCGTCCGCGACGTCTATACGCCCGAGAACCTGCGCGCCGCCTATGGCCGGCAACTCGCCATGATTGCCGAGCCTGCGGGCGCATTGCCGTGAGGCCTGCGTCATGACCGCCCTGGCCGAGCTTCTGGCCACCCATACGGTGCGGGTCGTCCTTCTGGGGGCGGCGCTTCTGGGGGCGATCTCGGGGATGCTGGGGGCCTTCGCCGTCCTGCGCCGCCAAAGCCTTCTGGGTGATGCGCTGGCGCATGCGGCGCTGCCGGGGGTCTGTCTGGGTTTCATGCTCGCAGGCGCCCGCGATCTGGGAAGCATCATGGCCGGGGCCTTCTTCACCGGTGCCCTTGCGGCGCTTGTCATGATGCTGATCACGCGCGCCACGCGGCTCAAGGCGGATGCGGCGCTGGGGATCGTGCTGAGCGTCTTCTTCGCCGTCGGTGTCGTCCTTCTCACCCATCTGCAGGCGCAGGGCGGCGCGGCAAGCGCAGGCCTGGCCGGGTTCCTTTTCGGTCAGGCGGCTGCGATCCTGGCCCGCGACCTCTGGATCCTGGGAGGTGTGGGACTGGTCGCGCTGCTTCTGGTCCTGGCCTTCTGGAAGGAATTCAAGCTTGTCAGCTTCGATGCCGGCTTCGCCCGCGCGCAGGGCTTTCCGGTCACGGCACTTGAGGTGGCGCTGACGGTGATGGTCGCTCTGGCCATCGTCGCGGGTCTGCAGCTTGCCGGTGTGGTGCTGATGGTGGCGCTGCTCGTTGCGCCTGCGGCGGCGGCGCGGCAATGGACGCGGTCCCTGGGCGGGATGGTGGCTGTGTCTGCCGGGATCGGGGCGGCTTCGGGGGCGGTCGGCGCCCTGATCAGCGCCTCGGCGAGGGGGCTGGCGACCGGGCCTGTGGTTGTTCTGGTGGCAACGGGCGTGGTCCTTGTCTCGTTCCTCGTGGCGCCGGAGCGGGGCCTTGTCCCGCAGGCGCTGGCGGCCCGGCGGGCGCGGTCCCGGATCAGCGCGGCCCGGGTTCTGGCCGCGATGCAGGACCTTGCGGCAGCCCATGACGATGCTGCCTACAAGGCCGAACGCGGAATGATTGGCGTGGCCCTCGGTGCCGCTCCGCCTGCCGATCGCCTCGCCTCGCTCGAGCGCGAGGGGCTGATCCGCCCGGTCCAGCACCCGCCGGAGACGACGCCGCATTGGGAACTGACCAGAGCCGGACGCGCGGCAGAGCGGCCCGGTCCGGAGGGGCGGATCGACCCGGGCCCCGCCACTCCGGAAGAGGGGGGATGATGGCGGCCTTCCTCTCGTCGATCCCGGCGATGATCCTGACCACCGGCATCCTTGTCGGCCTGTCGGCTGCCTTGCTGGGGTCGTTCCTTGTCCTGCGCGGCAATGCGATGCTGACCGATGCGATCAGCCATTCCATCGTCTTCGGCATCATCCTTGTCTGGCTGCTGACCCGTCAGCTTGCCGGTCCGGTGCAGCTTCTGGGCGCGGCAGCGACCGGGGTTCTTACGGTCTTCCTGTCCGAGGCGCTGGCCCGGTCGCGGCTGGTGCGGATGGACACGGCGATCGGTCTGGTCTTTCCCGCCTTGTTCTCGGCCGGGGTGCTGCTGATCTCGATCCATGCGCGCGACGTGCATATCCACGCCGAAAGTGTGCTTCTGGGCGAGATCGGCTTCGTCTGGATGAACACCGTGACGCTGCTTGGCCTGCCCGTGCCGGTTGCGGTGGTGACGCTTGGCGCGGTCTTCCTTGTCAACCTCGTCTTCGTGCTGGCCTTCTGGAAAGAGCTCAAGCTGGCCAGTTTCGACCCCGGCCTTGCCGCGGCACTGGGCCTTGCGCCTGTCGCCCTGCATTACGCGCTTCTGACACTGACCAGCGTGACGGCAGTCGCGGCCTTCGATGCGGTGGGCGCGATCCTGTTCATCGCTTTCGTCATCGTGCCACCCGCCACCGCCTATCTGCTGACCGAGCGATTGTGGCTGATGGTCGTGCTGGCAATGCTTCTGTCGGTGGCGGCCTGCATCGCGGGCTATGTGCTGGCCGTGCTGTGGAATGTCTCGATCGGCGGCATGATGGCCAGCATGACGGGCCTGTGGTTCGCACTGGCGCTGGTCCTTGCACCCCGGCGCGGGCTGGTGGCGCAGGCGCTGCGGGGCCGGGGCGAGAGGCTGGACCACGATTGCCGCGCGCTGGTCGCGCATCTCTTCACGCATCACGACCGGCCCGAAATGGACGAAGAGAATACCCTGCGCGCCCTGACCGATCATCTGGGATGGGCCGAACCGCGCGCCCGTGCCGCCGTCCTGCGCGCGCTGGACCGGGCGCTGATCGAACGGCGTGGAGCACAGCTTGCGCTGCGGCCCAAGGGCATGGCCGAGGCCGAGGCGATCTTCGGCCGGATGGCGCCGTCCAGACTTGCGGCGGCGGATGAAAATCGCGGCTTGTGATCGCGCGCCGACTTCTGTTCTCTGCCGTCATGACCACCGCCCTGATCACCCACCCCGACTGCCTTGCCCATGTCACGCCGCCCGGCCATCCCGAACAGGTCGCCCGGCTTGAATATGTCATGTCCGCCCTCGAAGGGTTCGAGCTTCTGCGCGTGACCGCGCCGATGGCCGCCGAGGACGATCTGTTGCGCGTCCATCCCAGGGCCTATCTCGACGAATTGCGCGACGCGTCGCCGTCCGAGGGTTGGCGCAGCCTTGACGCCGACACCCATATGTCGCCCGGAACGCTGACTGCCGCATGGCGCGCTGCCGGTGCGGCGGTCCGTGCGGTGGACATGGTTCTGAGGGGCGAGGCGCAGAACGCCTTCGCCGCCATCCGCCCGCCGGGGCATCATGCAGAACAGGCCCTTCCGATGGGCTTTTGCCTGTTCGGCAATGTGGCCCTGGCCGCAAAACATGCGCTGGATCATCACGGCCTGTCGCGCGTCGCCATCGTGGATTTTGACGTGCACCACGGCAATGGCACGCAGGCCCTGGTCGAGGACGACCCCCGC
>JAFIEN010000049.1 GCA_020832515.1 Rubellimicrobium sp.
TGGGGGGGGGTGGGGTGGTGGATCGGGGCCCACGCGCGGGCAGACAAGACATGAATGGGACAGCACGCATGGCATCGAGCAAGGGCAACCAGTTTTTCGTCTGGCTCGTCGTCGTGTTGCTTGCCGTGGGGCTGGTCGGCTTTGGATCGGGCGGGCTGACCGGATCGGTCCGCAGCCTCGGCCGGGCCGGCGACAAGGACATATCGGTCCAGCGTTACGCCAATGCGCTGAACGATCAGCTCCGGTCCTTTGCCGCGCAATTCGGCATCCCGCTCACCTTCGCCGAGTTCGAGGCGATGGGTCTTGATCAGGCCGTGCTGGGACAGATCGTCGCCCAGCGCGCAATCGACAACGAAGTGGCCCGCCTTGGCCTTTCGATCGGGGATGAAACGATCGGCCGGCAGATCCGCTCGGCCCCCGAATTCCAGGGGCTCGACGGCACCTTCAGCCGCGACGCCTACCGCCTGCGCCTGCAGCAGATCGGCATGTCCGAGCCCGAGTTCGAGGCCAGCCTGCGCGAGGATATCGCCCGCGGCCTTCTGCAACGGGCCGTCATCGGCGGCGTGCCCCCGGCCGAGACCTATGCCCAGGCCATGGTCGCCCATATCGGCGAGCGTCGCAGCGTGACCTGGGCGCGCCTCGCGGCCGACCGGATCGAGGCCGACCTGCCCGAGCCGACCGAGGCCGAGCTTGAGGCGACGCACTCCGAGACGCCCGAGAGCTATACCGCCCCCGAGATCCGCCATATCGCCTATGCCTGGCTCTCGCCCGCGATGATCATCGACGATCTGATCGTCGATGAAGAGGCGGTCCGCCAGCTCTATGAAGACCGGATCGTTGAATTCGTGCAGGAAGAACGGCGGCTTGTCGAACGTCTTGTCTTTGGCACCGAAGAACAGGCGCAAGACGCGATGGCGCGGCTCGAGGCCGGCGAGACCGATTTCGAGGGGCTGGTCGCGGGGCGTGGACTGGACCTGTCCGACATCGACCTTGGCGATCTGTCCGAAGCGCAGCTTGGTGCCGCAGGGCCTGACGTCTTCGCGGCCGCGACCGCCGCGGTGGTCGGGCCGCTCGAAACCTCGCTCGGGCCTGCGCTGTTCCGTGTGAACGCCGTCCTGGCCGCGCAGGAGGTCACCTTCGACGAGGCCGAAGGGATGCTGCGGGCCGAGCTTGCCATGGCCCGCGCGCGCCGGGTGATCGGCGATCAGGCGGATGGCATCACCGATCTTCTTGCGGGGGGGGCCACGCTTGAGGATCTGGTGGAAAGGACGGCGATGGAGGCGGGCCGGATCGACTGGTCGGCCGGAGACACCACCGGCATCGCCGCCTACGAGGCTTTCCGCATGGCTGCGGCCACCCTTGCCGAAGCGGCCCTGCCAAGTCTGATCGAGCTCGAGGACGGTGGGCTCCTGGTCCTGTCGCTCGAGGCCGTGACCCCGCCCCGGCTGCGCCCGCTGGACGAGGTGCGCGAGGCGGTGGCCAGCGACTGGCAGCAGGCGGCACTGGCCGGGATCGTCCTCTCCGAGGCCGAGGAGATCGCCCGCGCCTTGCGGGCGGGCGAGGCCGGACCCGGGATCGGCTTTGCCGACGACCGGCTGGTCGTCACGGTCGAAAGCCAGCTGATGCGCCGCAACTTCCTGCCCGGCACGCCACCGGGCTTCATGACCGAGGTCTTCGCGATGGAACCGGGCGACGTGCGGGTCCTGTCAGATGGCGAGGATGCGATCATCCTTCGCCTCGATACGATCGCACCGGCCGAAACCGATGACCCCACCATGCGCGCCGAGGCGGCGGCGATCGCCGAACGGGCCTCGACCGGCATCGCACAAGACATGTACGAGCTGTTCGCGCGCCGCATCATCGAGACAACCGACATCTCGATCAACGATGCGGCGGTCGATGCCGTCCATGGCAATTTTCGCTGAGGCCCCCGATGCCGCTCCTGCCCGATTACGAGACCTTCCGCACGGGCTATGAGGCGGGGCTGAACCAGATCGTCTGGACGCGGCTGGCCGCCGATCTGGACACGCCGGTATCCTTGATGCTGAAGCTGGCCGATGCAGGTCGGCACGCCTTCATGCTGGAAAGCGTGACCGGCGGCGAGGTCCGGGGTCGCTATTCGATGATCGGGATGAATCCGGACCTGATCTGGGATTGCCGGGGCACAGTCAGCCGGATCAACCGCGCCGCGCGCTATGACGACGAGGCATTCCAGGAACTTCCCGGAAGCCCGCTCGACACACTGCGCGCGCTTCTGGCCGAAAGCCGGATCGACCTGCCCGAGGGGCTGCCTGCGGCCTCGGCCGGGCTGTTCGGCTATCTTGGCTATGACATGATCCGGCTGGTCGAGGACCTGCCGCTGACCAATCCCGATCCGCTTGACCTGCCCGATGCGGTGCTGTTGCGGCCCTCGGTCATGGCGGTGCTGGACGGGGTCAAGGGCGAGGTGATCCTTGTGGCCCCCGCTTGGGTCAGCTCGGGCCTGTCGGCGCGCGCGGCCTTTGCTCAGGCGGCCGAGCGGGTGATGGATGCCGAACGCGCGCTGGAGCGCGGCGTGCCGCGTGCGGGCCGCAGCCTTGGCGATGCGCGCGCACCGGGTCCGCCGGTGTCGAACTTCACCCATGAGGGATATCTGGCCGCGGTCGAGAAGGCCAAGGAGTATATCCGCGCAGGCGACATCTTCCAGGTCGTGCCCGCCCAGCGCTGGGAGCAGGATTTCCACGAGCCGCCCTTTGCGCTTTACCGTTCGCTGCGCCGGACCAACCCGTCGCCCTTCATGTTCTATTTCAACTTCGGCGAGTATCAGGTGATCGGTGCCAGCCCCGAGATCCTGGTCCGCGTCTTCGGGCGCGAGGTGACGATCCGCCCCATCGCCGGCACCCGGCCGCGCGGCGCCACACCCGAAGAGGATCGGGCCAACGAGGCCGATCTGATGGCCGACAAGAAGGAACTGGCCGAACATCTGATGCTGCTCGATCTGGGGCGCAACGATGTGGGGCGGGTCGCGAAGATCGGCACCGTGCGCCCGACCGAACAATTCATCGTCGAGCGCTATTCCCATGTGATGCATATCGTCTCGAACGTCGTCGGCGAACTGGCCGAGGATCAGGACGCGCTCTCGGCCTTCTTCGCCGGCATGCCTGCGGGCACGGTGTCGGGTGCGCCCAAGGTGCGCGCGATGCAGATCATCGACGAGCTGGAACCCGAAAAGCGCGGGATCTATGGCGGTGGCCTTGGCTATTTCAGCGCCAACGGCGACATGGACATGTGCATCGCGCTGCGCACCGCCGTGGTGAAGGGCGAAAAGCTTTACATTCAGGCCGGTGGCGGTGTCGTCTATGACAGCGATCCCGAGGCCGAATATCAGGAAACGGTCCACAAGAGCCGCGCGATCCGCCGCGCGGCCGAGGATGCGGCGATGTTCGGGTCGGATCGCAACGGCTAGGCCTCGGGCCCTGCCACGACGACAAGGATCCCCGCGCGGCACACGCGGCGGGCATGTCCGGCGGTGCGGATGCCGTCCTATCCGGCCCCAGCCTCTCGAACCGTTTCCCCGCCACGCCGCAGCAGCGGGGACAGTGTTAACCTGCTTTTCACGGCCATGAGGCATTGTACCGCCATCGCATCGGTGTGAATGAGTTTTTTTGACGTTTCACCTCTGGGTTGAAAACTGTGTATAAGAGGCTGGGGACAGAAAGCAGGAAAGCGACGTTGACTCAACGCAAGGCCTTACCAGGGGCCGTCGCCTCGCCCGGCAGACGGCGGCAGAGCATCGACCGGCAGATCGTGCCGTTGCTGGACCGGCTGACCGCCTGTTCGCTCTCCGACGCGGATCAGGTGATCGCTTCGGTTCTTGCCGAGCTGGGCCCCATCGCGAAGGCTGACCGGGCCTATGTCTTCCAGCGCCGCGACGGCGACATCGTCGACAACAGCCATGAATGGGTCGCCCGGGGCATCGTCCCCATGAAGGCGCAGCTGCAGGATCTGCCGATGTCCGTCGGCGTCGGCTTCTTTGACGTCCTGGGACAGGGAAAGTCGTTCATGATCGGCGACGTCTCGAAGCTGAGGGAAGGATCGGACCTGCGGCTTCTGCTTGAAGGGCAGGCGATCCGGTCGCTTCTTGCCGCGCCCTATCTCGACGGGACGGGCATGGCCGGATTCATCGGCCTGGACTGGACGCGGCGGCTGTACAATCCGCGCGACATGGACCTGATGCTGCTTGAGTCGCTTGCCAAAGGCATCGGCGCCCTGTTGTTGCGCCGCCGCGGCGCCCGGGCGGAAGAGGCGGCGCGGGCGCGGCTGGCATCGACGCTTGCCGCGATGCCCGACATCGTGACCGAATATGACGCGGACGGGCGGCTGGTGGCGATCCACAGCGACCGCCACCGTCAACTTGCCGAAGATGCCACCTCGCTGATCGGCAAGCGGATCGAGGAGTTCCTGCCCGAGGAGACGGCATCCCTCGGGCGCAGGATGATGTCCGACGTCGCGCAGCGAAGAACCACGCGGCAAGAAGAGATGGAGCTCGATCTGGGTGCCGGACCGCGGACCTATGACGTGGTCGTGACACCGATCGACGGAACGGAAACGGACGGATCGGGGGTCGCCGAGGGCGGCTGCCTTGTCGTGCTGCGCGACATCTCGGCCGCCCGGCAGGCGCAAAGCGCCACCCGCGACAGCGAGGCGCAGTTGCGACGGCTGTTCGAACATGCCCCGTTCGGGATCTTGCTGCAGGATCTCGAAAGCGGGAAGGTGACGGATGTCAATCCGGCCTTTCTGGCCTCGTCCGGGCATAGCCGCCGGAGGCTACTGAACCGATCCCTGTCGCAGCTCATGCCCGGGCACGTCCGGCAGGAGGCGCAGACGGTCGAGGCGGCCTTGCTCGGCGACGGACGCTACGGGCCGGTCGAGCTGGCATTCAAGCGGGCCAGAAGCGGCCATTTCCCCGCCGAGGCGCGGGGGGTGGTCCATGCCGGGCCCGATGGACGGCGCATGGTCTGGACCTTCGTCGAGGATCTGACCGAGCGCCGGATGCAGGAGGCGATGATCCGTGCCCGCTCGCTCGAAGCGCAGGAGATGCGGCAGAAGTTCGAGACGGCCTTCGACGCCTTTCCCGACGGCTTTGTCTATTTCGACGCCGAGGGTCAGCTGGCATTGTTCAACCGCCAGTTCGTCGAGATGCACCCCGGAATCGAGGACCAGATCAGGCCCGGCGCCCGCAACGAGGACATCCTGCGCGCAGGTTTCGAACGGGGCCTGCTTGTCCGCATGAACGGGCAGCATTTCGACAGCTTCGAGGACTTCCTCGCCGTCCAGTCGATGCCGCCCTTCGAACGCGAGGTCGAACTCGCGGACGGACGCATCATCCGGATCAAGGACATGATGACGCCCGACGGCGGTCGCGTCGGCGTCCGAACGGACGTGACGGCGACACGCCGCGCCGAATGGCGCTTGTCGAACGTGGTCGAAGGCGCCCTTGTCGGCACCTGGGAATGGGATGTGAAAACCGGCACCCATACGGTCAATGAACGCTGGGCGGGCATGCTGGGGCGCCAGTTGGCCGATCTGGTGCCGATCACCGTCGACACCTTCTGGTCGCTTGTCCATCCCGACGACCGCCCGCGGATCGAGGCGGTATCGTCGCGCACATTGTCGGGCGAGTTGCCGCAGTACGAGATCGAATTCCGGATGCTGCACGACGACGGTCGCTGGGTCTGGATCCAGTCCCGCGGCCGGGTCCTGACGCGTGATCGAGGGGCCACGCCGCGTGTCATGGCCGGGGTCCATGTCGATGTCAGCGCCATCAAGGAGGCAGAGCAGCGCCTTGAAGCGGCCATCAGCGGGGCGGAGGCAGGGACATGGTCGGTGGATCTGCAGCGCAACGAGATCGAGGTCGATCGCCGGGTCGCCGCGATCCTTGGTCAGCCCCCCGAGGTCGTGGCGGGCTGGAGCATGGCGGCATGGCTGTCACGGATCCACCCGGCGGACCGTCGCCATATCATCGCGCCGCTGTTGGCCGGAAGGCTGATCCAGGACGGCCAGTTCTCGATGGAATTGCGCCTGCGCCATGCGCGGGGCCATTGGCTCTGGCTTCTTGCGCGGGGGCGGGTCACCATCACCGCGCCTGACGGCCGTCCCGAAGGGTTGTCGGGCATCTCGATCGACATTTCCGAACAGCGCAACCGCGAAGAGGCCCTGCGCAAGGCCCGCGACGAACTTGAACACGCGCTGGTCGAACGCGACCGGGCCGAGCGGCGGTTCTTCGACATCGCCGCGATCAGCGCCGACTGGTTCTGGGAACTCGATGCCGACCTGCGGCTGACCTTCATCTCGGAGAGCTATGCCCGCAACGGCGGACAGATCCTGCTTGAAACCGGCAAGCGCTTCGAGGATCTGGCCTTCGACGATCCGGCCCTGCGCAACAGCGCCGAGTGGCGCACCCTGCTTGCCCGCCTTGCCGCGCGCGAGCCGTTTCGAGACCACGTCTTCCGCGCGTCCCGGCCCGGCGAAAGCGATGTCTGGATCCGGCTGAGCGGCAGCCCCCATACCGACAGCAACGGCGTCTTCACGGGTTATCGCGGGGTGGGTTCGGATATCACCGCACTGTACAAGGCCAAGGCCCGGGCCGAACATCTTGCCACCCGCGACCCGCTGACCGGCCTGGCCAATCGCACCGCCTTCCACGACGCGCTGCGCAACTGGGCCGAGGGTGAGAGTGATGACGCCGGTCGCGACACTGGCCGCGACAATCGCCGCGACCGGGCCGCGCGGCAGGGTGCGGTGATGATGCTCGACCTCGACAATTTCAAGACGATCAATGACAGCTTCGGCCATGATGCGGGCGACACGCTGCTGCAGCAGGTCGCGGCCCGGCTTGAAGAGGCGATCCGGCCCGGCGACCTGATCGCGCGGCAGGGGGGGGACGAGTTCGCCCTTCTGTTGCGCGCCGCCAGGCCCGAGGATGCGATCGACATTGCCTGGCGACTGATCGAACGGCTGGGCCAGCCCTTCGATCTGCGCGGGCAGAGCTTCTTCGTCTCGGTCAGCATCGGCATCGCGCTGTTTCCCGACGATGCAACCACGGCGGCCGATTTGTTGCAGAATGCCGATATCGCGATGTATCGCGCCAAGGCCGCCGGCCGCAGCCAGTTCGCGATCTTCCGACCCGAGTTGCGCACCGAACAGGCGCGCCGGACCGACATGATCCAGGCCATCCACCGGGGCCTGCGCGAAGACCGGTTCCGGCTGGTGCTGCAACCCAAGTTCGACCTCGCGCCTCGCCCCAGCCTGACCGGGGCCGAGGCGCTGTTGCGCTGGCATGATCCGGAATTCCTCGATGTCTCGCCCGGGGTCTTCGTGCCGCTGGCGGAAAGCACCGGCCTGATCTTCGAGATCGACCTGATGGTGGTGACCCGGGCGGCCGAGCTTCTGGCCCGCTGGCAGGATCGCGGCATGCGGGTGCCACTGGCCGTCAACATCTCGGCTCAGAGTTTTCAGCAGGCGGGCATCGTCGATGACCTTCTGTCGCGCATCAACCATGCCGGGGCCGATCCCGCGCTCTTGCAGCTCGAGATCACCGAGACCGCGCTGATGAACCGGCGCGAACAGACCTTCCACAACATCCGCGCGCTGGAACGGGCAGGACTTGGCATCGTGATCGACGATTTCGGCACGGGCTATTCCTCGCTCAGCTATCTGCAGGGCCTGCCGCTGTCTGCGCTGAAGATCGACCAGAGTTTCGTCAGCAAGCTGGGCACCGGCGACACCGGGACCGAGGCGATCGTGCGGGCGATCCTTGCCATGGCCTGCGCGCTTGGCATGGGCACGGTGGCCGAAGGGGTCGAGACGATGAACCAGCTTGACTGGCTGCGCGATCACGACTGCGGAATGGTGCAGGGCTTTCTGCTGGGTCGCCCGGTCGAGGTGGCGAAATTCGAGACGGATTTCGGGCCGTTGCAACCTTTGGGTCCAGTCCGGCAGGATCATTCGGTGCCCGAACCGGCACAGTGGCGCTGAGCCCCCGTTTACACCTCCGGCCGCTTGCGCCAAGGTCTTGCGCAAGTCCGGACAGGAGGGTTCGGGCCAGCAAGGGAACCAGACATGACCGATACGTCAGCCCCCCGCAAGCTTCGCTCGCGCGCATGGTATGACAACCCCGACAATCCGGGGATGACCGCGCTCTATATCGAGCGACAATTGAATTATGGCCTCACGCGTGAGGAGTTGCAGTGCGGCAAGCCGATCATCGGCATCGCCCAGACCGGTTCGGACCTGTCGCCCTGCAACCGCCACCATATGGAACTTGCCAAGCGGGTGCGCGAGGGGATCTTCACCGCCGGCGGCATCTGCATGGAGTTTCCGGTCCATCCGATCCAGGAAACCGGAAAACGCCCGACCGCCAGCATCGACCGCAACCTGTCATACCTCAGCCTTGTCGAATCGCTTTACGGCTATCCGATCGACGGCGTGGTGCTGATGATCGGCTGCGACAAGACGACCCCCGCCCTGCTGATGGCGGCCGCCACCGTGAACATCCCGGCGATCGCATTGTCGGTCGGCCCGATGCTGAACGGCTGGCACAAGGGCAAGCTGGCGGGTTCGGGCACGGCGATCTGGAACGCGCGGCAGGATCTGGCCGCGGGCCTGATCGACTATGAAGGCTTCATGGAGGTCGCCTCGGCCGCTGCCCCCTCGGTCGGCTATTGCAACACGATGGGCACCGCCACCACGATGAACAGCCTGGCCGAGGCGCTGGGGATGCAGTTGCCCGGCTCGGCCTCGATCCCCGCGCCCTACCGCGAGCGGGGGCAGATGGCCTTTGCCACCGGCAAGCGGATCGTCGACATGGTGCATGAGGACCTCAAGCCCGCCGACGTGATGACGCGCGAAAGCTTCGAGAATGCCATCGTCGTCAATTCCGCCATCGGCGGCTCGACCAATGCACCGATCCACCTGAATGCCGTCGCACGGCATCTGGGGATCAACCTGACCAATGACGATTGGCAGCACATCGGCCTCGACATTCCGCTGCTGGTCGATCTGCAGCCGGCGGGCCGGTTCCTTGGCGAGGATTACCACCGCGCGGGTGGCGTGCCGGGGGTGATGTCGGAATTGCTGAAGGCGGGCGCCCTGCCCCACCCCGGCGCGAAAAGCGTCTGCGGAAAGACCATGGGCGAGGCCTATGCCGACGCAGCGGTCGAAAATCCCGAGGTGATCCGCCCCTATGACAAGCCGATGAAGGCGCGGGCCGGATTCGTCAATCTCAAGGGCAATCTCTTCGACAGCGCGATCATGAAGACCTCGGTCATCGCCGAGGAATTCCGCAACCGCTACCTGTCCAACCCCGACGATCCCGAAGCCTTCGAAGGGCGCGCCATCGTCTTTGAAGGCCCCGAGGATTACCACCACCGGATCGACGATCCGGCGCTGGCGATCGACGAGCATTGCATCCTGATCATTCGCGGCGCGGGGCCGATCGGCTATCCGGGTGCGGCAGAAGTGGTCAACATGCAGCCGCCGGCCGCGCTGATCAAGCGTGGCATCACCACCTTGCCCTGCATCGGCGACGGGCGGCAGTCGGGCACCTCCGGGTCGCCCTCGATCCTGAATGCCTCGCCGGAAGCGGCGGCCATGGGGGGGCTGGCGCTGGTGCGCACCGATGACCGCGTGCGGATCGACCTTGGACGGGGCGAGGCCAACATCCTGATATCGGATGCCGAGCTGGCCGAACGCCGCGCCGCTCTCGAAGCGGCGGGCGGGCATCCCTACCCGGACTCGCAGACCCCCTGGCAAGAGATCCAGCGCGGGATCGTGGACCAGCTGTCGGAAGGGATGGTGCTGAAACCGGCAGTCAAGTACCAGCGGATCGCCCAGACGCGCGGGCTTCCCCGGGACAATCACTGATCAGGGCACGGGGCCGGGCATAACGCCTGGCCCCGTCTTCGCCTCGGCCGCGACGGGGCGCCTAGTCCGACCCGGCAAGCAACCGGGCCGAGACCGGCACGACGACCACCTGCCCGGCCTGTGCCGAACTTCCCCAGAGCATCAGCGCCGACAAAGTGTCGGGCCGCAGCCGCGCAAGCAGCACGACCGCCCCGTCCCGCCGCGCGGTGAAAGCCGCCTGATCAAGTTGACGCCGGATCGCCGCCGCGTCCTGCCCGTCCGCATCCAGATCGCGCAGGATCGCCACCCCCGGCACCCCGGCCGCATCGGCGCTTCTCAGTGCCATGTTCAGCCCCTGCGGCACGACGACCAGACCCCGCCCGTCGCGGGCGAGGCGGTCCATGGTCTGATCGGTGATCGCGCTGTTGGCCTGCATGCCGCCCTCGCCGGCATCGAGGATCCCGATCGCCTCGGGCAGTGCCGCGAAAGCACCTTCCAGCGCGACGGCCACATCGGTCGGCTGCGCGCCTGTGGGCAGGCGCGCCAGCGAGATGACCTCGAACCCGGCCGCGCGAAGGTCGAGCATCCGGTTGGTCACCCCCGCCTGGCCGGGATCGAGCGCAATCGTCACCGGGATCGGCAATGCCGCCAGCGCCGCGACGGCGGCATCGAGCGTGCCGTCGTCGATCAGGATGATCGAAAGCTGCGGCCGCCCGTCACCTTCGGCAGTGGTTACGGCGGCGGCGGCGAAGCGTTGCAGGGCGGGTGCATCGGGATCGACAGGATCGCCGGTCGCCTCGGTCGCGCGATCCGGGTCTGACGGCTCCGGCGCGGCACCTTCAGGCCGGTTGATGCGCACGCCGCTGTCTGTCCTCGGCAAAGCCGCGCCGCCGCCCACCACGATCCGCGCAGGCGGGGCGGCCGGCTCGGCGATGTCGGTGCCCTCCTGCGGATCGACTGGTGAACCGGGCTCCGCGACCTCCTCTGCCTGCTCAGGGGGCGGATCGTCCGTCGTTTCGGTCGGCGCATCGACGCCGGGTCCGGACGACCCATCCCGGTCCTGCGCCCCGGAGGGCAAAGGTCCGGGCGATGCAGCCACGGCCTCGGGCGGATCGTCAGCGGGGTCCTGTTCGTCGTCACCCGGTCCGACGGGCGCAGTTGCCTGGTCCGAAGGTTGTGCGATCACATCGGTGGAATCCGGGTCCGCAAGACCGTCATCCTCGCCCGCCCCTTCAGCGGCCGCAGCGGCGCGCGGTTCGGCATCAACTGCACGCTCATTCGCGTCTGCCGGCTCTGCCGCGCCCGCAGGCTCGGCCGCTTCGGCAGGCTCGGGCGCGTCAGCGACGGTGGTCGGCGGCCCGCCGGGTGGTTCGCCGGCTGGTTCGCCCGGTGGGCCGGACATGCTTTCGGCGCCCGAGGGATCGTCCGCAACCCCGGCAACCGACGCGGGTTGGGGTGGGCTGGTCTCGACCACCACCTGCGTGTCGGGCGCCGGGCTTTCCGGCGCGGGCATCAGCGGCGCGGGACCTGCGCCCTGCCCGGGCGCCCCAAGGGGCGGTGGCAAGGGATCGCCCATCTCAGCGACAGACCCCGGATCCGGCGCCTCTGCCCCGATCCCGCCGGCCCGGGGCAGCGGTGCCGACGCCGTATCGGCCTGCGGGACAGTTCCCGCCGACAGATCACCCTCAAGCGCACCTCCCTCCGAGAGGGTGCGATCCATCCGCGGCGCGGCCCCCTCGTCCGACGCTTGCACGACCGCAGGATCCGACAGCTCGGACGCAAGCGCGCCCGTCACTTCGGGAGGCTCCAGCAGCGGCGATTGCGGCGGCGACTGCCCCGCGGGCTGCGGCCCCATCAGCGAGGCCAGCGCCAGCCCGCAGCCAGCCACGACACCTCCCCAGATGACCCCCGCCCAGATGCCGCTTGCCCGGTTGCTTCGTGTCACACGACCCTCACTTGTCCAACCCTGCCACCTGCGTTCGCTCATGCGTCGGACCGGCCTGCCGGCCCGGCGATCGGTCCGTCACACTGGCCGGCCTTGACGGCGCCGACCGGAACACCCCATGGTGCAGCCGATTATACCGGAAGGCCATCCGCCCCCGGTAGCCCCAATCTCCCGCAGGATACGTCATGGCGGGACAGACCGGCAGGAACGGGCCAGCATGCTGCTTCTGATCGACAATTACGACAGCTTCACCTACAATCTTGTCCATTATCTGGGCGAACTTGGCGCCGATGTCATGGTCCGCCGGAACGATGTGCTCAACGTGCAGGAGGCGATGGCGCTCAGGCCCGCGGGCATCGTGCTTTCGCCCGGGCCCTGTGACCCTGATCAGGCCGGGATCTGCCTGGCCCTGACCCGGGCGGCGGCAGAGACGCGCACCCCGCTTCTTGGCGTCTGCCTGGGGCATCAGACCATCGGCCAGGCCTTCGGTGGTCGCGTCATCCGCTGTCACGAGATCGTCCATGGCAAGATGGGGACGATGCATCATGACGCCTCCGGCGTCTTCGCGGATCTTCCTTCGCCCTACGTGGCCACGCGCTATCACTCCCTTGTGGTCGAGCGCGAAACCCTGCCCGATTCGCTGCGCGTCAACGCCTGGCTGGGGGATGGCACGATCATGGGTCTGGCCCATCGCGAATTGCCGATCCACGGGGTGCAGTTCCATCCCGAAAGCATCGCCTCGGAACATGGCCACGGCCTCTTGCGGAATTTCCTGAACCTCCTTCCGGTCGCGGCATGAGCGAGGCGCTCAAACCCCTGATCGCCGTGGCGGCCGACCGCCCGCTGACCCGGGCCGAGGCCGAGACGGCCTTCGCCATCCTGTTCGAGGGCGACGCGACCCCGGCGCAGATCGGTGGCCTTCTGATGGCGCTGCGTGCGCGCGGCGAGACGGTCGCGGAATATGCCGCGGCCGCGGCAGTGATGCGCGCCAGGTGCCTGCCCGTCCGCGCGCCCGAGGGCGCGATGGACATCGTGGGAACAGGCGGGGACGGCAAGGGCACGCTCAACATATCGACAGCGACGGCCTTTGTCGTGGCGGGCGCGGGCGTGCCGGTGGCCAAGCACGGCAACCGCAACCTGTCGTCGAAATCGGGTGCTGCCGATGCGCTGGGCCAGCTCGGGATCCAGGTGATGGTCGGCCCCGATGTGGTCGAGCGGGCGCTGGCCGAAGCAGGGATCGGCTTCATGATGGCTCCGATGCATCATCCTGCGATCAAGCATGTGATGCCCGCGCGGGCCGAACTGGGCACCCGCACCATCTTCAACATCCTCGGCCCGCTCACCAACCCGGCCGGCGTCCGCCGCCAGCTGACCGGCGCCTTCGCCCCGGACCTCCTGCGCCCCATGGCCGAGACGCTCGCCGCCCTGGGCTCGGAGCGGGCCTGGCTTGTCCACGGCGCCGACGGTACCGACGAGATCAGCATCGCAGGCCCCACCCGCGTGGTCGAACTCGACGCAGGCCGGATCGAGACGTTCGACATCACCCCCGAGGATGCGGGCCTGCCCCGCCACCCATTCGAGGCGATCCTCGGCGGCACGCCAGAGGAAAACGGCGCAGCCTTCCGCGCCCTCCTCGATGGAACGCCCGGTGCCTATCGTGACGCTGTCCTGCTCAATGCCGCCGCCGCCCTTGTGGTGGCCGGCGTCGCCAGAGATCTGAAGGACGGCGCCGCACGCGCCCGCGAAAGTCTCGACAGCGGCGCGGCCCGCACTGCCGCCACCACGCTTGCCCGGATCTCACGTGCCGCGACACCCGCCTGACCCTACCCTTCAATTCTTTTGTTCGAAAATATCCCGGGGGGAGGCGCGGCACGCGCCCGGGGGGCAGAGCCCCCCGCCCCCTTGCAGCGCGGGCAGCGCCCCCCGCAACCTTGCAGCGGGCAGCGCCCCCCTCAGGCATGCCGGGGGCCGGGTCCCGCGACCGCTTCCCATCACCCGCCCGACAGGCTAAACTGCATCACATGACCATTCTTGACCGGATCAAGGCCTACAAGCTTGAAGAGGTGGCCGCGCGCAAGGCCGCCCTTCCCCTGTCCACCATCGAGGAGCAGGCACGCGCCGCATCGCCCGTGCGCGACTTCGCTGGAGCTCTTGGCCGTGCCAGCCGGCAGGGCTACGCGCTGATCGCCGAGATCAAGAAGGCAAGCCCCTCGAAAGGCCTGATCCGCGCCGATTTCGATCCCGCAGCCTTGGCCCAGGCCTATGAGGCCGGGGGCGCGACCTGCCTCTCGGTCCTGACCGACGCGCCTTCGTTCCAGGGTGACAACGCCTATCTTGCCCAGGCGCGCGAGGCCGTGGCATTGCCGGTGCTGCGCAAGGACTTTCTCTACGATCCGTGGCAAGTGGCCGAATCCCGCGCGCTTGGCGCCGATTGCATCCTTATCATCATGGCTGCCGTGAGCGACGATCAGGCCGCCGAGCTGGAAGAAGCCGCGCGTCATTGGGGCATGGACGCCCTGATCGAAGTGCATGACGCGGCCGAGCTTGAACGCGCGGCCCATCTGCAGTCGATGCTGATCGGCATCAACAACCGCGATCTGAAGACCTTCGAGGTAAGCCTCGACGTCACCCGACAGCTTGCTCGCCGTGTGCCCGAGGACCGGATCATCATTTCGGAAAGCGGGCTCTCGACCCCCGAGGACCTGGCCGATCTGGCCCGCTACGGCGCGCGCAGCTTCCTGATCGGCGAAAGCCTGATGCGGCAAGAGGATGTCGCCGCGGCGACCCGGGCACTTCTGGCGCGCCCCCTGATGGCCCAGGGCGGCATGTGATGGCGCTCAGCCATTTCGACGCTGCCGGCCAGGCGCATATGGTCGATGTCACCGACAAGCCCGTGACCAGCCGCATCGCCACGGCCGAAGGCCGCGTCATCATGACCCCGGCAACGCTGGCGCTTGTGACCGAGGCCCGCGCGGCCAAGGGCGATGTGCTGGGCGTGGCGCGTCTGGCGGGGATCATGGCCGTCAAGCGCACGGCCGATCTGATCCCGCTTTGCCATCCGCTGCCCGTCACCCGCGCCGCGCTGGACCTTGACCCCGACCCCGCCCTTCCCGGCATCCATATCCGCGCGACCGTGCGCACCACCGGCCAGACCGGGGTCGAGATGGAGGCGCTGACCGCCGTCTCGGTCGCGGCCCTCACGATCTACGACATGCTCAAGGCCGCCGAAAAGGGCATGGTGATCGACGGCATCCGGCTGGTGCTGAAGGACGGCGGCAAATCGGGCCGCTACGAGGCGGAATGATCCCGGTCGAGGCGGCACTGGCCATCTGCCTTGACGGGCTTGCCACCCTGCCCGCCGAGGCCGTGCCGATCGGCGACGCGCATGGCCGGATGCTTGCCGAACCGGTGCGGGCGGGACGCGCGCAGCCGCCGTTTCCGGCATCCGCGATGGACGGCTATGCCCTGCGACACGCCGATGCCGCACCCGGCGCACGGCTGCCCGTCGTGGGCGAGGCACCGGCCGGACATGGCTGGCCCGGTCGCCTGAACCCCGGCGAGGCGGTGCGGATCTTCACCGGCGCGCCGGTGCCCGAAGGGGCTGATACGGTAGTGATCCAGGAGGATGTCACGCGCGAAGGCGACTGGATCACCTTGAACGAAGCCCCCGCTGCCGGTGCGAACATCCGCGCCGAAGGCAATGATTTCACAGCCGATTTCCGCCTTGACCCGCCGCGCAGGCTGGGCGCGCCGGAACTTGCGCTGCTGGCGGCGATGAACTGCGCCCTTGTGCCGGTCGTGCGTCGCCCGGTGGTGGCACTTGTGCCCACGGGGGACGAGCTTGTCCTGCCCGGCGCCAGTCCGCGGGCCGACCAGATCGTCGCTTCGAACATCTACGCGCTGGCCGCGATGGCCGAAGCTGCCGGCGCCCTTGCCCGCCTCTGCCCCATCGCCCGCGACGATCCCGCAGCCCTCGACGCAAGCCTTGCGGCGGCCGAGGGGGCCGATCTGATCGTCACCATCGGCGGGGCCTCGGTCGGCGATCACGATCTGGTGGCGGGCGCATTGGCGGCGCGCGGGGTGCGACTGGGGTTCCACAAGGTCGCGCTCAGGCCGGGCAAGCCGCTCATGTCGGGGCGGGCTGCTGACGGAACCGCCTGGCTGGGCCTGCCCGGCAATCCCGTCTCGGCCATCGTCTGCGGGCAATTGTTCCTTCTGCCGATGATCCGCCGCATGCTGGGCGTTACCGATTGCGTGCCGTCCCCGCTTCTGGCCCGGCTCGAGGGGGCCTTGCCGGCAAACGGGCCCCGGGCGCACTACATGCGTGCAAGGATGGGCGAGGGGCGCGAGGGGCGGGTCGTGCAGGCCTTCGACCGGCAGGACAGCTCGCTCCTGACCGTCCTGTCCGAGGCCAATTGCCTGCTTGTCCGCCCCCCCGGCGACGGCCCGCGCAACGACGGCGACATGGTCGATGTGCTGCCCATGCAGTGATGGCGGGCCGTGTTATCCGGCGATCGTGATCCCCTGCCGTCCGGCCAGATCGGTGAAGAACTGCCAGGCGACCCGCCCCGACCGCGCCCCGCGCGTGGCCTGCCATTCGATGGCCTCGGCCCGCAAGGCGGCATCGTCGATGGCAATCCCCCAGGCATCGCAATAGCCCCGGATCATGCCAAGGTAATCGTCCTGGCTGCAGGGATGAAAGCCCAGCCACAGGCCGAACCTGTCCGAAAGCGAGACCTTCTCCTCGACCGCCTCGGACGGGTTGATCGCGCTCGAACGTTCGTTCTCGATCATGTCGCGCGGCATCAGGTGGCGGCGGTTCGAGGTTGCGTAAAGCACGACATTGCCCGGCCGCCCCTCGATCCCGCCGTCAAGCACGGCCTTGAGCGACTTGTAATGCGCATCGTCATGGCCAAAGGACAGATCGTCGCAAAACAGGATGAACCGCCCGGGCGCATCGCGCAAAAGGGCCAGACAGCGCCCGATCGAAGGCAGGTCCTCGCGCTGGACCTCGACCAGTTTGAGATCGGGGTGATCTGAATGAAGACGACCGTGCACAGCCTTGACAAGGCTTGATTTCCCCATGCCCCGCGCGCCCCAGAGAAGCGCGTTGTTGGCCATGAAACCCCGCGCGAAACGCCGCGTGTTGTCGATCAGGATGTCGCGCGCGCGGTTGATCCCGACCAGCAGCCCGACGTCGACCCGGTTGATCCGGTCGACCGCCACCAGACGGTCAGGATCGGGATGCCATACAAAGGCCGCCGCGCCGAAATCCGGCGGCGCGTGGGGCGGCGGGCTGATCCGCTCGAGCGCCTCGGCGATGCGCCGGAGCAAGTCCGTCTCGCTCACGCCTTGAGATCCTCTTCGGTGTCGTCGTCATAAAGCGACTCGTTCTCGCCCAGCACACCGGCCTCGCGCAGCTCGCGCTCCTTTCGGGCCTCGATCCGGCGGATCAGGAAGATCGAGATTTCGTAAAGCGGATAGATCGCCGAAAACAGGATCAGTTGCGTGATGACATCGGGGGGCGTCACCAGAGCCGCCGTCATCAGGATCAGCACGACCGCATATTTGCGCATCCGCGCAAGGTCCGAGGCCGTCACCAGACCGGCCTTGCCCATCAGCGTCAGCAACACCGGAAGCTGGAAGCACAGTCCGAAGGCCACGATCAACTTGAGCGAGATGTCGAGCGTTTCGTTCACCTTGCCCTGAAACACGATGTCGATGCCGCTGTCCGAAACCGGCAAGCTTGGCCCTTCACCGTCGATCCCCGGAACCAGCGTCGTCAGAAGCGAGGCGGCATCGGCAAAGCCAAGGAAGAAGCGCATCGCAAAGGGCGTGACGACGTAATGGGCAAAGGCGGCGCCCGCGATGAACAGCAGGGGAGAGGCCAGCAGGAACGGCAGGAAAGCCGCCTTTTCGGACTTGTAGAGGCCGGGCGCGACGAAGCGCCAGAGCTGGTGGGCGATGATGGGGAAGGACAGGCCAAGCGCGCCGACCATCGAGATCCGCACGAGTGTGAAGAAATACTCCTGGGGTGCGGTGTATTGCATCACCGGACTGGGATCGCCCAGACCGCGGAGCGATTGCTCGATCGGGGTCAGCAGGAAGGCAAGGATCGGCTGCGCCACAGCAAAGCAGGCAATCATCGCCACGACAAAGGCCAGAACCGAGCGGATGAGCCGGGTCCGCAACTCGGCCAGATGCTCGATCAGGGGCGCGGAGGTGTCTTCGATCTCGTCTTCGGTGGTGCTCATCACTTGTCCTCGGCCGATCCGGTGCCGGACCCGGAACCCGGGACGGACACGGGCTCGACCAGCATCAGCGGGCCTGTTGTGTTGCCCGTGCTTGCGGGGGTTGGGGCGGCGGATGTTGGGGCGGCGGGCTCTGGCCCGGTCTTCCCGGCCGGCGTGACGGCCGTTTCTGCAGCCGCCGCGCGCGCGGC